>URZN01000134.1 GCA_900552345.1 uncultured Collinsella sp.
AATTGCACATGGATTACATCCGCGCAATCGAGCGTCAGCAGATCCGCGAGGACATCCCGCAGGTCCGCGTTGCCGACAACGTCAAGGTCCACTACCGCATTAAGGAAGGCGACCGCGAGCGCATCCAGGTTTTCCAGGGTGACGTCATCCGCATGGCCGGCGCCGGTGCCCGTGAGACCTTCACCGTCCGCAAGATTTCCTTCGGTGTCGGTGTTGAGCGTACCTTCCCGCTTCACAGCCCCAAGATCGCCAAGCTCGAGGTCGTCCGTCATGGTCGCGTCCGTCGCGCCAAGCTGTACTACCTCCGCGACAAGGTGGGCAAGGCTGCTCGCATCCCCGAGAAGCGCTAAGAAGATCGCAGCGTCTGTCCACTCGTTTGGACAAAAGGGTCACCTTCGGGTGGCCCTTCTTTTTATCTGATTTGCATGCAAGGAGGCCCCGATATGGCCAACATGACGAGCTCGGTTTCGGCATCGCAGGTTGCCGGCGAGCTGGCGAGCGCCACGTTTGAGGAGATCCCCGCCCTCGTGGAGCATTATCGTGAGGATCCGCGTCAGCAAGTGATCAAGGCTTGCGAGCGCGCTCTTAAGCGCCATGCCAAGGAACTTGCCGAGCGCGAGCGCGTCAACGGCATGTACGAGCTGATGCATGAGCTCGGTGGGGATGGCGTGGTCGTGGGTGTCGACGAGGTGGGTCGCGGCTCGGTGGCCGGTCCTTTGACGGTGTGCGCCGTGTGCCTTCCCATGGAGCCGCGCGTCTGGGGCATCAATGATTCCAAAAAGCTTACGCCGGCGCGCCGCGAGCTGCTCTCGGTGAAGATTGCCGAGGTCGCGACGGCGATTGGTTTTTGCCATATCGCGCCCGCGGACATCGATGATATGGGCATGGCCCGCGCCATCCGCGCCGCCGTCGCGGGCGCCGTGGCCGATACGGGGCTCGAGCCCGATTGCGTGCTTATGGACGGTAACCCCTTGGGCGCCGTACCCAACGAGCGCGACGTGGTGAAGGGCGATGCCAAAATCGCCTGTATCGCCGCGGCGTCCATCATGGCCAAGGTCACGCGTGACGAGATGATGGTCGAGTACGACGCCGAGTATCCCGAGTATCATTTGGCCGAGTCGAAGGGCTATGCAAGCCCCGAGCACATCGAGGCGATTCGCAAACACGGACTTTGTCCGCTGCACCGCGTGAGCTTTTGCGGAAACTTTCTGCAGACTGAGCGCCTTTTTTAGGTCAATTGTGGAGACGGGGACCTCTGGCGTTTTATAAACCTGCTGGTAGCGGGCCGTGTGCAACGTGATTGTTGCGTACGGCCCGTTTTTTGTCGGCATTTGGTCAGCTTTTGGTTTGCTTCCGGTACTTACCCGCATGAAAGGTGCCCTCATCATCGGGGCAATGCAGTGTGCGGGAAAGGAGACCCCATGTGTGCCGCAAGCAAAAAGAGCAAGACGCAGCAACTCAAGGAGCGCTGGGAAGACGGCGAGCTCGACTGCGGGGCGATTACGCCCGGGTTTATCAAGGGGCTCAGTCCCCGCGAGCTCGGCATGCTGGGCGAGCTGATCACCATCGATTACTTTAATGAGCGTGGATACACCTTGTTGGAGCAGGGCTATCGTTGCATTGAGGGCGAAGCCGATCTGGTGCTGCTCGATGAGCTCGACGATGTCGTGGTGATGGCCGAGGTCAAGACGAGACGCGTCGCCCTGGATTGCGCCACGCGGGTTTTTCCCGAGGAGGCCGTGGACGCCCAAAAGCAGCGTCGGTATCGCCGTATCGCAAGTTGCTATCTCATGGAGCACTATCCTCTCAGGTCGATTCGCTTCGATGCCGTGGGCGTCACCATCCGCGGCGGGCATATCGCCGAGATCGAGCACCAGTACAATGCGTTCGATTGGCAGGTGTCGTGATGGCGTTCGAGACCTTTGCCGTGCACGCGGCCTGTATCCGCGGCGTCGAGGCAATTCCCGTCACCGTCGAGGTCTCGCTTGCCGGTGGCGTTCCGGGTATCCAGATGCTCGGCATTCCGAGTATGGAGGTGATGGAGTCGCGCGGGCGTATCCGGTGCGCCATGCGCTCGGCCGGCTTCGAGATTCCTCGGTCTGGCATTACCGTCAACCTAGCACCCGGCGATATCCGTAAAACTGGCAGCGGTTTTGACCTGCCGATTGCCATCGCGGTTCTGGCGGCCGATGAGCAGATTCCCCGTGACAACCTCGATCGCTGCCTTATCGCAGGTGAGCTTGGTCTGGACGGCACGGTGCTGCCCGTCAAGGGCGAGGTGGCGTTTCAGCTGTTGGCGCGCGATATGGGGCTTTCCTTTATCGCCGGCAGGTCCGATCAGCACGTGCCGCTTGCGGGCGTTGACTGTGGGTTTATCGACCACCTATCTCAGCTTGCCCATGGCATGGGGGACGCCGCACGGCATTACCTGGATTCTGAAGTGCTCGAGGCGACTTTTGAGCCCGAGCTCGATTATGCCGACGTGCTGGGACAGGAGGTCGCTAAACGTGGTATGGCGCTTGCGGCCGCCGGCGAGCTCGGCCTGCTCATGATCGGCTCGCCTGGTTCGGGCAAGACCATGCTTGCGCGGCGCATGACGGGCATTTTGCCCAAGCTTTCTCTCGAGGATCAACAAGAGGCACTGTGCATCCATTCGGTCTTGGGCGAGTACATCGATGGACTGCTTGCGGGGCATCGCCCCTTCCGCAGTCCGCATCACAGTATTTCGACCGCGGGACTCATCGGCGGCGGGCGTCCGGTGCATCCGGGCGAAATTAGCCTGGCTCATGGCGGCGTGCTCTTTTTGGACGAGCTTGCCGAGTTTCCTACCGGCGTGCTTCAGACGCTGCGTCAGCCCATCGAACGCGGCTACGTCAGGATCGTGCGCGTTGACGGGGCCTTTACGTTCCCGTCGCGCTTTCAGCTGCTGGCTGCGAGCAATCCCTGCCCCTGCGGGTTTTTGGGCGATCGCGAAGTGCCGTGTCGCTGTTCCGCGTCGATGGTCGAGCGCTACCGGGGCAAGTTGCGCGGTCCTTTGGCTGATCGTATCGACATGATGATCGATGTGACCCGCCCCGATCCCCAGGTGATCATTGAGGGCGCGGAGGGTATGTCATCGGCCGAGCTGCGCGATTACGTCGTGCGTGGGCGCGCCTTTCGCGCCTGGCGTGAATCCCGTATGGACGATGCGGACACCGAGGCCGAGGAAGACGAGTCGCGGTCCATTGACGGCGTCGTTTCGACCTTTGGGCTTGATGAGGCTGCCGAGAAATGCGTGCTTGGCCTGTCGAAGCGCACACATCTTACGGGTCGCGGCATCGTGCGCCTGGTACGCATCGCACGCACGATTGCCGATGTCTCCGAAAGCGAACGCGTGACGCAGGATCACGTGCTCGAGGCGGCGATGTTCCAGGGAAGGAGGGACCAATAATGGGCGAGGGGAATTTCGAGCTGCATCCAGGTGATACGTTGTATCCCGAGACCGTTTTGGAGCTTTCTGATGTACCCCAGACGCTCTATGTGCGCGGCAACCCCGAGGTGCTTTCGACGCCCGCGCTCTCCATCATCGGCGCACGCAAGGCATCGCCGTACGGTCTCGCCGTGGCAGAGCTTGCGGCCAAGGTGGCAGTTGAGGCGGGAGTGACGGTGGTCTCGGGCGGTGCGGTCGGCTGCGACCAGGCGTCGGGCTGGGCTGCGGTCAACGCCGGGGGCAAACACGTCGTGGTACTGGGGACCGGCGCCGATGTTGTCTATCCGCGCTCGAGCGCCGGCCTCATCTCGCGCACACTCGAGACGGGCGGCGCGGTCGTGTCCATTTCGCCGTGGGGTATGGGACCGCGTAAGTTCGCCTTTCCACGGCGCAATCGCGTAATTGCCGCCTTGTCGCAGGCACTCTTTGTTTCCGAGGCGGCCATGCCCTCGGGTACGTTCTCCACGGCGGAGGCCGCCATGGACTTGGGGCGAGAGCTCCTTGCAGTGCCGGGCTCCATCCTTTCGCCCGAGTCGCGCGGGACCAACTATCTCATCGCTAACGGAGCCTGCTGCATCATCGACGAGGAATCAACTGAGATGGCCATCTCGCGCATCTACGGCACGCTGCGCTACTCGCGCCCCGATGCACCTGGCATCGCCGATCTGGACCCCACGCAGCAGGCCGTGATGCACGCGCTTATCGCCTCGCCGCTCAAGGTCGACGATATTGCCTCGCTCGTCTCGCTTGATGCTGTCGGCGTGCTCAAGCTCTTGGGCTCGCTCGAGCTCGAGGGTCTTATCGAGCGCATGATGGATGGAAGGTATGCGCCCTCAAAGTTTGCGCTTCACGCCCAGACGCCCTTCGGTCACAATGGAAAGCGTGTCAATTAGAAAGGTGTTTGCAGATGCAGTTCGATCAGGTAACGGTTATCGGTGGCGGTCTGGCGGGTTCGGAATGTGCGATCCAGCTGGCAGATCGCGGGTTTGCCGTAAAACTGTGCGAGATGCGCCCCCAGGTGAGCTCTCCGGCCCACCATACCGATCACTTGGCCGAGCTCGTCTGCTCAAATTCGTTTAAGTCAACCCGTCCGGATTCCGCTGCTGGCCTGCTTAAGGCCGAGCTCGAGCGCATGGGCTCGGTGCTGCTCGATTGCGCCCATCGTGCGGCCGTTCCCGCTGGCGGTGCCCTGGCGGTCGACCGCGTCAAGTTTTCCGGGCTTGTTGAGGCCGAGGTCTGTCTCTTATACACATCTCCGAGCCCACGAGACCGGAGCCTATCTC
>URZN01000135.1 GCA_900552345.1 uncultured Collinsella sp.
TATAAGAGACAGTTTCAGAGCTTTACCCTGTAGGGCCCCTGCCGCCACGTGGCAGTCAGGGTATCTGGAGTGGACGGCGGCTTGGCTACGAGCTGGGGCTGAGAATCCTGAACGAATGGGTGTCGTTGCTGAAAGAGCAGGCGTTGCTGGTGACGATCACTTTGGGACCGAAATGTTGGCTGCGGTTCGATGTCTGGCCATCGGAAAGCATGTCCCGGTTTGAAGGCGGATTGTGGGATGTAGCTTCCACTTGGGGGCTGTTTGGGAAACTGTGGGACGGAATTTTGCTTTATTGTGGGTCGCACTTTCCGCAACGTGCCTCAACCGGAAGGCGTGTCCCAGAATTTCAGTTTGAAATGGGATGGGGTTTCCGCTGTCCGTCTGCCAACAAAAAGGCCCCCGGAGCTGTTGCTCTGGAGGCCTTTCGTTTACATGCAAACGGGCACGCTAGTTGTTCTTGGTCAGACGCTCGACGTCGTGGGCGATCATGTATTCCTCATCGGTGGGGATGACCATGACCGTGACGGAAGAGCCGGCGGCGCTGATGACCTGCGGGCCGTTGCCCACGGCCTCGCGGTTCTTGTTGTTATCGATGCGCACGCCCAGCCACTCAAAGCAGTCGCAGAAGGCCTTGCGGATCGACCAGTCGTTCTCGCCGATGCCGGCAGTAAAGGTGATGGTGTCCACGCCCGCCATGGAGGCGATCATGGAACCGGCCTGCCGCATAGCCTTGTAGGCGAACATATCGAAGGCGAGCAGGCAGCGCTCGTCGCCCTCGGAGGCGCGTGTACGGATGTCGCGGGCATCGTTGGAGATGCCCGAGATGGCAAGCAGACCGGACTGCTTGTTCATCATGTCGTCGACTTCCTGATAACTGTAGCCGCCCTCGCGCTGAAGATAGCACACGGTGGCCGGGTCGATGGAACCGCAACGGGTACCCATCATCAGACCGTCAAGCGGCGTAAGCCCCATCGTGGTATCGCGGCAAACGCCGTCCTCAATGGCGGCAAGCGAAGCACCGTTGCCCAGATGGCACGAAAGCAGACGGTGGCAGCGCGCACCCAGGATCTCCTTGGCCATCATCCACTCGTAACGGTGGCTCGTACCGTGCGCGCCGTACTTGCGCACGTGGTACTTGTCGCACACGTCCTTGGGCAGAGCGTAGGTGTAGGCAACCTCGGGCATGGTCATGTGGAACGAGGTGTCGAAGACGGCCACGTTGGGCAGCTCCGGATACTTCTCGCGGCAATATTCGATTGCCGCGGCCTCGCCGTAATTGTGCAGCGGGGCGAGCGGGGCCACCTCAAGGATCTTGGCCATGACCTCATCGTCGACGACCGCGGAATCATCGAAGTGCCAACCGCCCTGAACGATGCGATGCCCAATGCCATCGATCGTAAAGTCGGTCTTCTCGAGCTCCTCGAGCACGCGAGCGATAGCAGAGCGATGATCGGGGAAGGGAACCTCCTCGGTCTGCTTGGTGCCACCGTTCTCGGAGTGACCAAAGATGCCCATCTCCGATCCGATACGCTCGCAGTTGCCCTTGGCGAAAACCTCGCGGGTATCGGTATCCAAAAGCTGATATTTAAGGCTCGAGCTGCCGGCGTTGACAACAAGTACGTTCATGAGACTCCTTTGCAGTGCGATACGGTCGGCGCAGACCCCTTAAGGCGGCCGCATGTTAATAAGAAGTTATCACACCTTGATAAATGGCTATCAGGCATATCGCCCAGCGAGCGCAAAAGAGGGGCCGAACGGCGCTCGGTCGTCCAGCCCCTCCCCTCTTACAATTACTTGCCGCTGACGATGCGCTCGACGTCGGAAGCAATCATGAACTCCTCGTCCGTGGGGATGACGAAGATCTTGACCTTGGAATCCTTGGCGGACAGGCACCAAGCGCCGTCACCACGCAGGGCGTTACGGGCGTGATCCATCTTGACGCCCATAAAGGCCAGACGGTCGGCCACGCCAGCGCGGACAGCCGGAGCGTGCTCGCCGATGCCGGCGGTAAAGACCAGGGTGTCCATGCCGCACATGGAAGTAGCCATCTCGGCGGCCTTGGCGGCAATCTTGTAGACGAACATATCGAAGGCGAGCTGAGCCTCGGGGTCACCGGCAGCGGCGAGCTCCTCAACGTTGCGACAGTCGTTGGTCTTGCCGCCAGTCACAGCCAAAAGGCCGGACTTCTTGTTCATCATCTCGTCGACCTCGTCGAAGGTGTAGCCGCCTTCGCGCTGCAGGTAGCACACGGTAGCAGGGTCGATGGAACCGCAGCGGGTGCCCATCATGACACCGTCGAGCGGGGTCAAGCCCATGGTGGTGTCCATGCACTTGCCGTCCTCGATGGCGCACAGGGAAGCACCGGAACCGATGTGGCACACGACGACCTTGCGAGCCTCGCCGTTGGTCATCTCGGCAACCTTCTTGGAGATATAGCGGTAGCTGGTGCCGTGGGCGCCGTACTTACGGATGTGCAGCTTGTCGCAGACGTCCTTGGGCAGGGCGTAGGTCTTGGCGACCTCGGGCATATTGAAGTGGAAAGCAGTGTCGTAGACCGTGACGTTGGGCAGGTCGGGATACTGCTCCAGGCAGTACTCGATAACGTTGGCCTCGGGGTTGTTGTGCAGCGGGGCGAGCGGAGCGACCTCGCGGATCTTGGCGAGGACGTCCTCGTCGACGAGGGAGGAATCGCCAAAGTACCAGCCGCCCTGAACGATACGGTGGCCGATGCCCTCGATCTTGACGCCGTTGGCCTCAAGGTCCTTCAGGACGACCTCGATGGCGACCTTGTGGTCGGGGAACTCGATGTTCTCGGTCACCTTCTTGGAGCCGTTGGCAGCGTGGGTGAAGGTACCGCCGGTAAAGCAGACGCGCTCGCAGGAGCCCTTTGCGGACACCTTGTGGGACTTGGTATCGATGACCTGATACTTAAGGGTCGAAGATCCTGCGTTGACGACCAGAACGTTCATGTGTCTCCCTACTAACAGGCGGTGTGGCGCCGCCAGGTTACATACGCTTCAATAATAAACCCAAACGCCCTCGCGCTCGGGTTTATTGCGTTGATATATAAGTTATCGATGCCTGAGCTTCCGTTTCATTGCACGGAAGAGGCGTCCTCAGATGAGGTTCTCGCCCAGGTTCTTGCCGCCGAGGACGTGCATGTGGAAGTGCATGACGGTCTGACCGGCGTTGACGCCCTTGTTGGAGATGACGCGGAAACCGTCCTCCAGGCCCTTGGCCTTAGCGACCTCCTGGATGGCGTGGGCCATGGCGCCCATGGTCTCGGCAGGCACGTTGTCGGCGATGTCGCTGTAGTGCTTCTTGGGGATCACGAGGGTGTGGACCGGCGCCTGGGGGTTGAGGTCGTCGAAGGCGATGACCTGGTCGTCCTCATAGACAACGGTCGAGGGGATCTCGTGGTTGGCAATTTTGCAGAAGATGCAATCACACATGGTTGGTTCCTTTCTCACAGACCAAGGTAATTATATTTGGTCGAGATGGTTAGAACGAGAGACTGTCGTTGGTGTTGGCGGCTTCGCCGTCGGCGAGCACGTCGTTGCCGTCGACGTCCTTAAGGAGCACCGAGACCTTCTGCTCGGCATCGGACAGGCGGGTGCGCAGGCTCTTGAGGAGCTCGACGCCGCGGGTGTAGCTCTCGAGCGACTCCTCGAGCTCCATATCGCCCGACTCCAAGCTGCGGATGATGAGCTCCAACTCCTGCGAAGCCTGCTTGTACGTAAGCTGCTCGACCGGGGTCTTCTCTGCCATATCTGTTTCCTTTCCTAAAGGTTTATCGCTATGAAACGCGGCTTACTCGACCGTATCGACCGTTGCCGCCACGTTGCCGTCTGCCATGCGCACACGAATGGCGTCGCCGGGCTTAAAGGTCTTGGCACTCGTAGCCACGCCATCATCGCTGTACGCGATGGAATAGCCGCGGGCAAGCACCTTGAGCGGCGACAGGGCATCGAGCGAGGCTGCCGCACGGCCTAGGTCGGACGCGGGCTTGCTGAGCATCGTACGTCCCTGATGCTCCAGACGGGAGCTTGCGAGCATGAGCGCATGGCGCTTGCCATCGAGCCCTGAGGTGCTTGCGATCAAACGCTCGGGCAGACGCTCGAAGTTGGAGCGGAAGGCCCCAACCGAACGCGTTATGGCGCCCGACAGTCGATCGGCAGTCAGCGCAAGCTCCGATTCGCGACGCTCGACCATAAACGTTGGGTCGTTGAGGCACGGGCGGCACGCGGCCGCATCGAGCGCGTCAACAAGACGAGCCGTATAGGTGTCCCAGGCACGACGACCGCGCTGGTCGAGCATCTCCAAATCAACCTGATCCGACCCAACCATCGAAGCCATCGCGGCGCCCAGACGCTGATGGCGCGTCTCGAGCACGTCGGCCAACTCCGTCATGGCCGGCGCCACCGATTCTGCCGCTGCCGTTGGTGTGGAGGCGCGACGGTCGCTCACCATGTCGCAGATCGAGGTATCGGGCTCATGCCCAATACCGGTCACCACGGGCACGGGACAGGCTGTCACCGCACGGGCAAGCTCCTCGTCGTTAAAGGTCATGAGGTCCTCGAAGGAACCGCCGCCACGCACGAGCAAAATGCAATCGGGCGCCGGCGTAATGGCAGCGGCGCGGCGCAAGCCTTCAATAAGCTCTGCCGGCGCACCCTCGCCCTGGACCTTTGCGCCCACGCAGACAAGCTCGACTGTCTCTTATACACATCTGACGCTGCCGATGATCTTAC
>URZN01000136.1 GCA_900552345.1 uncultured Collinsella sp.
GATCTGCATGAGCTCGTCGACGGTGGCGTCGGGGTTGTCGATCAGGTAGCAGGTGGCCTCGATCGCCTCGGTGAGGTTATGCGGAGCGATGTTGGTGGCCATGCCGACGGCGATGCCCTGGCTGCCGTTGACCAGCAGGTTGGGGAAGCGAGCAGGCAGCGCCACGGGCTCGGCGAGCGATTCGTCGTAGTTGGGCTGCCAGTCGACGGTATCCTTCTGCAAGTCACGCAGCAGTTCCATGGCGGGCTTTGCCAGGCGGCTCTCGGTGTAACGCATGGCCGCCGCGCCGTCGCCGTCGATGTTGCCGAAGTTGCCGTGACCGTCGATGAGCGGCGTGCGCATGGAGAACCACTGCGCCAGGCGGACCATGGCCTCATAGACCGCGGAATCGCCGTGCGGGTGGTACTTACCGATAACTTCGCCGACCGTCCAGGCCGACTTTTTGTGTGGGCGGTTGGGGTAGATGCCGCTCTCGTTCATCGCGTACAGGATGCGGCGGTGCACCGGCTTTAAGCCGTCGCGCACGTCCGGCAGGGCGCGCGCCGTGATGACCGACATCGAATACTCGATGAACGACTGCTTCATCTCGCGGCCGAACTCCGAAATCTGGAGCTGACCGCCGTTGATATCCTCGCCGGCCGAGGCGCCGCGATCGACTTCGCCAAAGCTCTCCTCGAGCTCGGCGTCGTCTTCTTCTTCCTCATCATCGGCATCGGGGTTATAGGCGTCCGGATCGCCGTCCTCGCCCTGCTCAGCACGGGCAAGCAGGCGCTTCAGATCATCGGGCATACCGGCATCGCCGGCCTCGTCCATACCCTCGTTATTGTTGATATCGTCTGCCACGTTACCTCCTCTTAAGCGTCAAGGAATCGTGCATCATGTGCATGCTTCTCGATGTACTCGCGGCGATAGCCGACCTCGGAACCCATCAGCTCGCGCACGGCGCGGTCCGCCACCACGGCGTCCTCGATCGACACGCGCTGCAGAATGCGGGTCTTGGGGTCCATCGTCGTCGAGGCAAGCTGCTTGGGGTCCATCTCGCCCAGGCCCTTGTAGCGCTGGACGGTATAGCCCTTGCGCTTTTTGGTAATCTTGCCGTCCTTGGCCTTGCCGTCCTCATCGTTATCGTCGGGGTTCAGGCCCAGGCTCTGGATGGTGTCGCGCAGGATCTCGTCTTCGGGCTGGCGGCCGTTGGGATACACGTAGTGAATCTTGTTGCGCACCTTAATGCCAAAGATGGGCGGGCAGGCAACATAGACGTAGCCGGCATCGATCAGCGGACGCATGTACTTGTAGAAGAACGTCAGTAGCAGGATGCGGATATGCGCACCGTCGACGTCTGCATCGGTCATGATGATGATCTTGTGGTAGCGCGCCTTGGTGATATCGAAGTCGCCGCCGTCGCCGGCACTCGTCGTGACGCCGCAACCGATCGCGGTAATCAGCGACTGGATGGTGTCACTCGAGAACGCGCGATGGTCACCAACGCGTTCGACGTTCAAAATCTTGCCGCGCAGGGGCAAAATCGCCTGGATGTCTCGGCGACGGCCGTCCTTGGCCGAACCGCCTGCCGAGTCGCCCTCTACGATGAAGAGCTCGGTCAGCTCGGCATCGCGCACCGAGCAGTCGGCGAGCTTACCGGGCAGGGACGCCGTCTCGAGCAGGCTCTTGCGGCGGGTCGCCTCGCGCGCCTTGCGGGCGGCATTGCGCGCCTTGCAGGCCTGCTGCGCCTTCTTGACGATCTCGCGAGCGGGCTTAGGGTGCTCCTCCAAGTAATCGGCAAGTCCGTCGGTCACGATCTTGAGCGTGAGCGCGCGCATATAGGAGCTGCCGAGCTTGGCCTTGGTCTGGCCCTCAAACTGCGGATCGGGCAGCTTGACCGAGATAACGGCCGAAAGGCCCTCGCGCACATCGTCGCCGGTCAGATTGGCGTCTTTTTCCTTGAGCAGGTTCTGCTTGCGCGCGTAATCGTTGATCACGCGGGTGAGCGCCGTGCGGAAGCCCTCAAGGTGCATGCCGCCCTCGGGGGTGTAGATGTCGTTGGCAAACGACATGACGTTCTCGCCGTAACCGCTATTCCACTGCAGGGAAACCTCGACCTCGCCCATCTTGGCCACAGGTGCGTCCGGGTCCGATTTGCCCTCGATGTAGATAGGCTCCTTAAAGGCCTCGGGGACGTCCTTGCCCTCGTTGAGGAACTTGACGAAGTCGATGATGCCGCCCTCGTAGCAAAACTCCTCCACATGGGGAGTCGCCTCGCGCTCGTCGGTCAGCACGATTTTGAGGTTCTTATTGAGGAACGCCGTCTCCTGCAGACGGTTGTGCAGCGTATCGAAATCGTAGATGCAGGTCTCGAAGATCTCGTCGTCGGGCCAGAAGGTGACGGTGGTGCCCGTCGAATCCGAGGTGCCCACGACCTCCATCTTCTTGACGGTCTTGCCGCGCGAGAACTCCATCTCGTAGGTGTTGCCGTCGCGACGAACCTGAACGACCACGCGCTTGGACAGTGCGTTGACGACGGAGATGCCAACGCCGTGCAGGCCGCCCGAGACCTTATAGGCCGAGTTATCGAACTTACCGCCGGCGTGCAAGATCGTCATGACGACCTCGAGCGTCGGGATCTTTTTAACAGGGTGCTCGTCGACGGGGATGCCGCGCCCGTTGTCGACGACCGTGATGGAGTTGTCGGCGTGGACCGTCACCTGGATCTCGGTGCAGAAACCGGCCATGGCCTCGTCGACGGAGTTGTCAACGATCTCCCACACCAGGTGATGCAGACCGCTGGCGCTCGTCGAGCCGATATACATGCCCGGGCGCTTACGAACGGCCTCGAGACCTTCGAGAATCTTAATCTCGCCGCCATCGTAATCGTTTTCGTTTGCCACACGTCCTCCTTCAGTCAAGAAAATGTGTACAGCCTTACTAGTTTATCGTAAAAAAATACCCTCGGGAACGAGGGTATTTGGCTCTACAAGGCCACCAGATGCGATTTAAGGCTCTTTTTTGCTTTGCACGCCCTTGGCCCACTCGGCGCTGGCTCTCATGGCGTTCTCGAGGGCCTCGCGCAGTTTTTGGTCTTCGATGGGCGCCACTTGGCACTCAATCTCGGTGCGCTCGGCCTCACTGAGGTCGGCGCGCGGAGCCGGCGGGCGCTCAGTCGTCGCCGGGCGCAGGCGCTCCTTGGCGGCGGGCGGCGTGTGACCGGGCGCGGTGGTTTTGAACACCAGGCCGTCCACATGCGCACCGGCGCGCTCCATGCGCGCGCGGATGATCTCGCGCAACAGCGTCATTTCCTGTGTCCACGAGGGCGAATCGAGATATACCAGCAGCTCATTGGACTCGGGCAGGTAGCGCAGACCCGTCACATGCCGCCCCTCGCGCGTGCCCGAGCACACCGCGTTCCACGCGCGATAGACCGCACGAGATTCCTCTGCAGCCTCCATCTGCGCACGGCGCTCAGGTGTCGCGGCCGCCAGGATGCGCTGGCGCTCTGCGTTCAAAAACCCACTGAAGGCGACCGTCTCGCTCTCGCGCTCGTAATTAGCACGTCTCACCCATGCTCACCACCTTGGCTCGATCAAGCAGGTCATCGGTAAAGTATCCCAGGTTGGTCGTGGTTATGACCGCCTGGATATCATCGCCGATCAGCCGCAGAAAAGCACCGCGGCGCTCGCCGTCGAGCTCGCTCATCACGTCGTCCAAAAGCAGCAGCGGTGCGGTGCCCAGGATATCGCGCGCCACGGCCACTTCTGCCACCTTCCAGGCAAGCACCAGCGTTCGCTGCTGGCCCTGGCTGGCAAATGAACGGGCCGATCGACCCGCGACGGAAAACTCAATCTCGTCGCGATGCGGACCCACGAGCGTCACGCCGCGGCGGATCTCCTCGTCGGCGCGCTCATCGAGCGCCGAAAGCATGTGCTCATACGCCCAGCCCCTGAGCTCATCGCGATCCTCGGTGCGAGGCAGGTCGCCAAGCGTGGACACATAGGACACGCCGGCGGGCTCGCCGGATGCCACGCGGCCATAGGCGTCGCGCATATGGCCCGACAGCCGGTCAAGCAGGGCCAGACGATGCACGAGCAGGGCCGAACCGGCGCGGGCAATAGATTCGTTCCAGGCGCCGAGCATCTCGCGGCAGCACCAGGTCTCCTTGAGCAGGGCATTGCGCTGGGTCACGCAGCGCCCGTAGGCACTAGCCAGATCGGCATAGCGCGCACTCAGCTGAACGCCAAAGTCGTCAAGTGCGGCGCGGCGCACGCTGGCACCCCGCTTGACCATATCCAGGTGGTCCGGGCAAAACAGAACGCTCGGCAGTACCCCGCGCACACCGGACGCAGCGCAGCGCTTGCCGTTGCGGCTAAACGAACGCTTGCCATCTTCCACACTCAGTCCCATGTCCAGCACGCGCCCATCACCTTCGAGCCTCAGCTCGACCTTACATGAGCCCACGCCGTCGTGCACGAGCTCGGCTGCGGTCGGATGCCTAAACGAGGCGCCGCTCGTCAGCAGCTGCAGCGCCTCTATGAGATTGGTCTTTCCCGCCGCGTTGGGTCCCGCAAGTATCGTCACGCCCTCGTCCAGGGCAAGACGATAGCTCTCGAAACTGCGGTAGTGCGCGACGGAAAGATCGCGGGCGAACATGGTCATGGCGCAGCGCTAGATGCGAACCGGCATGACCAGGTACAGGTAGTTGATCTTGTCGTAGGACTTGAAGATGCCCGCCTGCGAGTAGCTCTTGAGCTCCAGCG
>URZN01000137.1 GCA_900552345.1 uncultured Collinsella sp.
GCGGAGTCCTTTCTATTGCTGCGCTCTAGTATAGACGCGGCGGTGTTTGCTCGTGTTTTTGAACGGATTGTTCAATATTTCGGCAGGCGGCAGAAAATTGTCGGTAAGCGTGCGGTATCCTGTTCAGGTTTTATGACACCCCCGATGCCGCCCTCGCGGTACCAAGGAGCTTTTACCCATGGACGTCGCCGCATTTTTGCTGGCTCTTGTGCCTATCATCTGGCTTGTCGTGATGCTGCTGTGCTTTAAATGGCCGGCCTGGAAAGCCGCGATTGGTTCGTTTGTTCTTTCGTGCGTGCTCGCCTTTGCGTGGTGGCATTTGCCGGTGGCGCAGATAGCCACGGCCTCGTTCGAGGGCTTTTTGATGGCGCTGTGGCCCATCGTGTTGGTGATTATCGCCGCCGTCTTTACGTATAACCTCTGCGTTCGCACTGGCGCCATGGACGTGATCGGCAGCATGATCACCTCCATCAGCAGCGATCGCCGTCTGCTGGCGCTGCTCGTGGCGTGGTGTTTCGGCGGCTTTATGGAGGGCATGGCTGGCTTTGGTACCGCTGTCGCCATTCCCGCCGGCATGCTCGCGGGCCTTGGTTTTGAGGCCGTGCCTGCCGTGCTGATCTGCCTGCTGGCCAACGGCGTGCCCACGCCCTACGGCTCCATCGGCATCCCCACGGTGTCCGTTGCCGACCTGGTGGGTCTGGATTCCCTGCACCTGGCGACCGTTCAGCTGGTGCAGCTCGCACCGTTCTTTGTGGTGATGCCGCTGCTCATCGTGTTGGTTGCGGGCCGCGTGGCCGACGATCAAGGCGATGTTGCGAGCGTAGGCGAGCGCCTGCACGGCGTGGCCGGTATCGCGCTGCTCTCTGGCGCGTCCTTCGTCGGCGCTGCCCTGGTCGTCGCTATGTTTGTGGGCCCCGAGCTTGCCGTGGTCGTGGGCTCCATCGTGTCGCTCGCGCTGACCGCCGCGCTTGCCATGCGCGCCGAGAAGTCCGGTCACCTGGACGCGCGCTTTCACATGAATATCGAGGCCGGTGAGCAGCTCACCGCTAAGTCGGCGCTTTCTGCCTGGTCGTGTTTCATCCTGATTTTTGTACTGCTGTTGGGTACGTCCAACCTGGTGCCCGCCGTGCATGCCGCGCTTGCGCCCTTTGCGAGTCACGTGCAGGTGTATTGCGGCGAGAACCCCGGCACGCTTACGTTTTCGTGGATCAACACGCCGGGTGTTTGGATTTTCATGGCTGCGTTTGTCGGTGGCGCCATTCAGGGCGCTTCGCCGCGCATGATGGGCGAGGTGCTGGCCGCGACCGTCAAGCAGATGATGCCGACGGTAATCACGATGCTTTCGGTGCTGGGCTGCGCCAAGGTGATGGGCTATGCAGGCATGATCTCTTCGATCAGCGCGTTCTGCATTGCGGTCGCAGGTGGCCTGTACCCGATTCTGGCCCCGTGGATCGGTGCCGTCGGTGCGTTCGTGACCGGTTCGGGCACGTCCTCGGGCATGCTGTTTGGCCCCATCCAGAGCCAGGCCGCTTCGGCGCTGGGCGTGAGCGACTACTGGATGGTCGCGCTGAACGCCCTGGGTGTCGCCGCCGGCAAGATGATCTCGCCGCAAACGCTCGCGATTGGCCTTGCCGCCGTGCACGTGCGCGGTAAGGACGCCGAACTCCTGGGTGCAGTGCTGCCCTACGCCGTCGGCATGCTGGTCCTCATGAGCGCCATCGCCATGCTCGGCCAAGGCCTGCCACTGTAGCCGGCACTCTGGGAACGTCCCTAAGTGCCGGCATCTGGGGACACTCCTTGGTTGTTGCCTGTTCAAGAGTGTCCCCAACGACTAGTCGTTTAAGAACGTCCCAATGTCTAGGCCGCTTGCCTGCGATTTTTGACCGTTGGGCGGGCGCTTCGTCGTTGCCGCAAAAACGTTTTTGCATATCGGGTACAACGGGCTTTACGTGAGTAAAGTGCGCGCCGCGTCCACGTGCCGCGCTTTTAAAGGAGGCCCCATGCCTGGTGTTACCCCTGCAGAAGTTCTGTCCAACTTTGGCATTACGCTGGTCGAAGACCCCGCCGAGAACCAGCCCCGCCTGCTGGTTGACCTGCCGGCAGCCGAGCTTGTCGAGTATGCCATCCGCCGCAACGAAGGCCGCATGGCCTCCAACGGCGCGCTGGTGATCGAGACGGGGGAGCGCACTGGCCGCTCGCCCAACGACCGCTTTATTGTTGATACGCCCGACGTGCACGACAAGATTGCCTGGGGTGCCGTCAACCGCCCGCTTTCTGCCGAGAGCTACGAGGCCATCAAGGCCGGCATCGTCGACTATCTCAACGAGCGCGACGTGTTCGTCACTCGCGGTATGGCTGGTGCCGATCGTAATCACACGCGCCGACTGCTTGTTGCCTGCGAGCGCGCAAGTCAGGCGCTCTTCATCAAGCAGATGCTCGCCCGCCCGCTCGCCCGCGAAATCGCGCGCACCGGCGAGCCGGACTTCTGTGTGCTCGCCGCACCCGGCTATCAGTGTGACCCCGCCATCAAGGGCCTCAACTCCAGCGCTGCCGTGGTCATCAACTTCCAGGAGCGCGTGATTCTGGTTGCCGGCACCGGCTACTCCGGCGAGATCAAAAAGTCCATCTTCAGCGTCATGAATTACTTGCTGCCCGTCGAGGACGACGTACTGCCCATGCATTGCTCGGCCAGTATGGACCCCGTCACGCACGAGACCGCCGTGTTCTTTGGCCTGTCCGGCACCGGCAAGACCACGCTTTCGGCCAACCCCACGCGCCTGCTGATCGGCGACGACGAGCACGGCTGGTCCGACATGGGCATCTTTAACGTCGAGGGCGGCTGCTACGCCAAGTGCGAGGGCCTGGGCGCGTTCCACGAGCCCGAGATCTTCAACGCCGTCCGCTTTGGCGCCATCTGCGAAAACGTGGTGCTCGATGAGAATCGCAAGCCCAACTACGACGACGTCTCGATCACGCACAATACGCGCGTGGCCTACCCCGTCGAGCATATCCCCAACGCGTGGACCAAGGGCATGGGCACCACTCCGAGCGTCGTGCTGTTTTTGACCTGTGACGCCTTTGGCGTGTTGCCGCCCATCTCACGCCTGACGGCCGATGCCGCCATGTACCACTTCGTGACGGGCTTCACCGCCAAGATCCCCGGCACCGAGGTCGGCGTCGCCGAGCCCACGCCCACGTTCTCCTCGCTGTTTGGCGAGCCGTTTATGCCGCTCGACCCCATGGTCTACGCTAAGATGCTCGGCGAGCGCATCGCCGACGGCCGCACGCGCGTCTACCTGGTCAACACCGGCTGGATTGGCGGCGGTTATGGCGTGGGCCATCGCATCGAGCTGGCCTACACGCGTTCACTGGTTGCTCGCGCCCTCGACGGCACCATCGAGGACAGCGAGTTTGTGCACGACGATATCTTTAATGTCGACATTCCCACTACGTGCCACGGTGTGCCCGACGGCATCCTGGTGCCGCGCCAGTACTGGCAGAGCACCGCGCGCTACGACGAGGCAGCGCACAACCTGGCGGTGATGTTTGAGGAGAACTTCGAGAAGAAGTACTCGCACCTGCCCGAGTCCGTCAAGGCCGCCGGCCCGCACGCCCAAGTGCCCGCCGAGGCCCGTCATCGCGGCCGCGGCCTGCTGGGATTCCGCCACTAGCGTCGCCGCGAGTCCATATCCACCACAAAGGGGACAGGTACCTTTATGGTGGTTTTGCTCGCGCGGAAGACTCGGGTTACAATACGCCTGACATATCGTCCCCTTCTCCGGATGGGGACAGCGTAAGCGCTCTTGTGGCGGCACCGTAGGACTTTGAAGGTGGCCGCTGTGAGGGCGCTTTTTGTTTAGGCGCCCTCGCTCGGGCGCGCACAATGAAGGGAGAGCATATGAAGGGCTTTGTTGCCGAGGATTCATTTTGGGAGCTGTTTCCGCAGGCGGCGGTCGGCGTCGTGGTCGTAAAGGGGATGAAGCCCGCGGCGCAGATTTCCCAGGAGGACGTGGATGCGATTGCCACGTTGCTCGACCGCGCCAATATCGATGCGGAGCGTCACCTGACGAGTGACACCATCAGCGAGAATGCGCCGGTTAAGGCATGGCGCGAGGCGTATCGCCTGTTCAAGACCAAGAAGGGCGCGCGTTGCTCAGTTGAGAACCTGCTCAAGCGCGTGCTCAAAGGCAAGCCGGTCGGCCACATCACGCCGGCGGTGGATATCTACAACACGATTTCGTTGACTTATGCGCTGCCCGTTGGCGGTGAGGATTTGCATGCTATTGAGGGCAATCTGCGCCTGGCGGTGACCGACGGCGGCGACGCGTTCTTGCCACTTGGCGAGGAGGCGGATGATCCGACGCTGCCTGGCGAGCTGGCCTACATCGATGATGCGGGCGCCGTGTGCCGTTGCTGGAACTGGCGCGATGGCGTTCGCACGGCGCTGTCCGACGATTCGGCCGATGCGTTCCTGGCGATAGAGTGCGTGGAGCCCGAGCGGATGGGGGATTGCCAGGCCGCCATCGATCGCTTGGCCGAGCTGCTTGAGCGCTATCTGGGAGCGACGGTTGTCGTTAAGACGCTTGTAACCCGCGACAATCCCTGCGTGGAGCTGTAGCGGCGCCTAGAACCTATTGATGCCCCAAACCACCACAAAGGTGCCTGTCCCCCTGTCTCTTATACACATCTCCGAGCCCACGAGACCGGAGCCTATCTCG
>URZN01000138.1 GCA_900552345.1 uncultured Collinsella sp.
CAGGTGCGGGAAAGCGCCACCTTCCACGGGCGCTCGAGCGCCGGGACCACGCAGCTCAGCACAGCAGCCGCAGGCACAAGCGCACCTGGCATGCCCGCATCGGCCGCCAGCGCGGCCATGACCTGCACGAGACGCATGCGCGCCTCGTCTGCTGTGATGCTCGACGGCGTGGTGATCTCGCACGTCGCGAGCGGACATTCCTGCGCCGCGGCCGAATCCTCTGCAAACAGGCCAAAGCGAATGAACGTGTTGCCCACGTCGACCGTCAATATATATGTGCACCCATTAAGCATCGTCGACGCTCCTTTCGTCTGCCCAGCAGTATATCGCCTACCTAAACCAGTCATCCCAAAATGACTAGCTTACGGCTATACTGGTGCGCGGTCGCGCGCGCGCTCACGCGGCGGCCCTTGGTAACCCGACTTCCCGCACCGTATCCGTAGCGGCGCTCCCGGGGAAGCGGATATACGCAAAGGAGTTCTATATGAGCAATCCCTCGAACCGCGCTTCGATGCGCGGGCAACTCACGCTGCGCGGCGTCGTCATCGGCGTCCTTGGCTGCGTGATCATCACGGCAAGCTCGGCCTACACCGCCCTCAAGATGGGCGCACTCCCCTGGCCGATCGTCTTCGCTGCCGTCATCTCGCTGTTCTTCCTTAAGCTCATGGGCAACGCCAGCCTCAACGAGGCCAACGTCACCCACACCATCATGTCCGCAGGCGCCATGGTCGCCGGCGGTCTGGCGTTTACCATCCCGGGCGCCTGGATGCTGGGCTATGCCGACCAGATCAGCTGGCTCGACATGTTTATCGTGGCACTCGCCGGCACTATCCTGGGCCTGCTGGCCACGGCGCTCATCCACCGTCACTTTATCGTGGACGCCGCGCTGGAGTTCCCCACCGGCAACGCCGCAGCTCAGACCCTGCGCGCGACCGAGGCCGGCGGCAAGACCGGCAAGCAGCTCTTTGGCTCCATGGCCATCGCCGGCATCTACAGCGTGCTGCGCGATGCTCTGGGCATTGTGCCCAGTATGCTGTGCACGCTCAACATCCCTGGCGTGACCTTTGCCATCTACAACTCGCCCATGCTGCTCTCCGTCGGCTTCCTTGTGGGCTTCGCCCCGGTCGCGTTCTGGTTTGCCGGCGCGCTGCTGGGCAATTTTGGCATCATTGTCGGCGGCACCGCTGCCGGTCTGTTTGACGTTATGACCGCACAGGGCATTGTTAAGTCCCTGGGTATGGGCCTCATGATGGGCTTTGGCGTCGCCGTTGTCCTTAAGGACATCTTGCCGCAGGTCGCCGGTATCGTCCGCGGCCTCGCCGCCGACAGCTCCACCGACACCGACGAGCAGTCGCTCATCTCGGGCTCCCTTAAGCTCGACGCCGGTATCATCGGCCTAGGCGCTGCCGCCATCGCCGTGATCATCGCCATCGTGCTCGACCTTGGTCCCGTCCCGGCCGTCATCGTCACGCTGTTCACCTTTGTCACCACCATCATGAGTGCACAGAGCTGCGGCCAGACGGGTATCGACCCCATGGAGATCTTCGGCCTCATCGTCATGCTCATCGTTGCCGCCTTCGCACAGCTCGCTCAGGTCAAGCTGTTCTTTATCGCCGGCATCGTGGCCGTAGCGTGCGGCCTTGCGGGCGACGTCATGAACGACTTTAAGGCCGGTGCCGTGCTGGGCACCAACCCGCGCGCACAGTGGGTCGGCCAGGCCATCGGCGGCATCGTAGGCGCCCTGGTCGCCGCCGCCGTCATGGTCGCGCTCGTCACCGCCTATGGCCCGGACGCCTTTGGCCCCGACAAGAGCTTTGTTGCCGCACAGGCAAGCGTGGTCGCCACCATGGTCTCGGGCATCCCGAGCGTACCGTGGTTCGCAGGCGGCTTTATCGCCGGCATCGTCATGTACTGGCTCGGCATTCCGGCCATGATGATCGGCCTGGGCGTGTACCTGCCGTTCTACATGTCGCTCACGGCCTTCCTGGGCTCCTGCGTTAAGCTCGCCTACGACAAGTGGGCCGCTCACCGCGACGCCGAGGCCGGTCTTTCGGACGAGGAGAAGGCCGCCAAGGACGCCGCCTTCCAGGAGCAGGGCCTGGTTGTCGCCAGCGGCCTGCTGGGCGGCGAGTCTATCGTCGGCGTTATCCTGGCGTTTGTCTCTGTTGGCCTGAGCCTGCTGGGCTAAACCCAATATCAACGCACCCGTGCAGAGCGCGGGGTCGGAGACCATCCGGCCCCGCGCTTTTTTGTCTATTTGACTCTTATGATCCTCACGGCGTTTTTAGTCATGCCGATTGGCCTGACTTCCAGGTCAACAAACCCTGTCTGACACCTCGCTCAACGCGGTGTAGAGTAAAGACGACGGGCGGGATACGCGGCACGTGCCAGAACGAGGTGGACATGGAACTCGATAAACAACAGCTCAAGCGACTGCGCGAGCGCCATCATCGGCGCCATGGCATCCGCCCCGCCCACAGCGAGGCCATGGAGAACGCAAGCCGCTTTCTAAAGCGGGCATTCAACATTCGCGAGGGACGCGCGCCCTATCACGTGATTCGCAAGCGCTTTGTAAACGGGGCGCGCCTGACCGGCTCACACTTATGCATCTTGATCATTGCCATGTTGATCGCGAGCATCGGCCTCGATATCGACTCGGATATCGCCATTGTAGGCGCCATGCTCATCTGCCCGCTCATGGGCTCGGTCCTTGCCATGGCATACGGCATCGCCACGCTCGACCGCGAGATCGCCCTTGAGGCCGTCGCGAGCTTGGCTCTACAGATGGCCTTTTGCCTGGTCACGTCCACGTTGTACTTTAAGCTCTCGCCCCTTGGCACCACCACGGCCGCCATCATCGACAATTCGACACCGACTGTGTGGGACCTTGCCGTCGCGCTCGCGGGCGGCTTTGCGGGTGGCCTGGGCAACTCGCGCGACCAGGAACCCGCCACGCTCATCGCCGGGGTGGCTGTGGCGACCGCACTCATGCCGCCCCTGTGCGCGGCGGGCTATGGCATCGCCATCGCAAGCGGGTCACTGTTTCTCTCGGCGCTTTATGAGTTTGGCATCAACGTGGTCTTTATCGCACTGGCTGCCGAAGCCGTGCTGCTTCTATTGCGCGTGCCGCTCAAGCGCGACCTCAACGGCGACGGTATTGTGACTGCTGAAGAAAACGCCGAGGTCGACGAGCTATCGCGCAAGGTGCGCCGCCGCATCATTGTGGGCACGGTAGCCTTTGCCATCCCCTGCATCGTTATGACGGCGGGATCTATTGGCTCGGCGCAGGCCGGCGTGCAGGACGGCTACGGTGTCACCGAAACCACGCGCGAGCTTGCCGCGGTACTGCCGGGCTTCAAGGACTACACCGTCGCCGTCGAGACCTCGGCCACCGAAGGCGACGAGGAGGGCATCGTCGAGCGCAAGATTGTCGCCCATGTGACGACAAGCGAGGCGCTTGGGGCACACGACCGCCGTATCGCCCGCAAGCTCATCGACCTCAATGTGCCCGAGCTCGATCGCGTGGAGTTCGATGTGAAGTGATGCCGGCGCGGGATGAATGCTCACACAGACGCAAGTTATGACGAGGCGCAGACGCAATACGGACACGAGCAAATAGCGGGGTGCAGTTCATACCCGCGCCCCGCTCGCTGTTTTATTGCCGTGAATCAGACGTCCGCATCGACATCGCCAGACTCCACCGTAAACGCCGGATCGGTGCTCACAAGATAAAATCGGGTCACCTCAGTATTTCTAATTAGGTAAATCTGCCCCTGATTGCGTCGGCGCGATATATACGCAACGTGAACCGTGCCGAATTCTTCGCCGTTTTCCTTCTTTAATATCAGGATGTTGGGGTCATCCGTACGCTTAAACTGCCCGTCAACGCAGCTGCCGTCTTTGTCGACCAGTTGCCACCGATGGTTATCCTCTTCAAGAAAGGCCAGGGTTTCCAGACTCGTCTTGTCGTCCCGATAGTAACCGTCAATGGCAAACCCTTCGGAAGCGCATTCCTGCATATAGGACGTTTCCCGGCTTATAGCAAACAGCCCTGTAGCGCCCAGGAGCACAGCCAGGCAGACCACTGCAAGGGTTATCGAAGTAGCACGGCGACCCATGTTAGACCAACCGATAGTTGTTTAACGGAGCGCGAAACATACCTGGAACCTCCGATATCAGGGGGAACGTCGCCAGCAGGCTGGTGACAACTATATGCTTCTGACATCAAACCATATGGCTGTCACTCGCGGAGGGGGCATCGGTGAACGGCGTGTTTTCATACTCCATTGGTCAACCCTAAGCGCGGCCCTACAGGTCGCACTTGTACACGCGGTAGATGTACTTTTCGGCTTCCATCTCGTAGGTGGCGATGGGCAGTCCGTAGCGGTCGTACTCGATAAAGGTCTTGGCCATGCCCGATGCCACGAGCATGCTGTTCGAATTGCCGACGCGCTGCGCACTGCTGACGTAGCCCGAGAACGGCACCGCGATCTGGTCTTCGAGCTCGTAGGTGCACGCCACCTCATCCACCGTAAAGATGCGTCCAAACGAATGCGTGCCGCGGCTGTAGTCGGTCACCACCCCGGCGCCCAGCTGGCCCCAGTCGAACTTGGGATAGCTTTCGGCCGCACCAAAGTTGTTGTCGTACAGCAGCACCTGGTAGCGACCGGTCGTTGCCGTGTCAGAACTCGGCAGATACGTCACGCTGTGCTGGCC
>URZN01000139.1 GCA_900552345.1 uncultured Collinsella sp.
TGCTCTTGGCGCCCTTGGCCGTCACATCGATAAAGTCGGGCGAACGCACGAGCTTGTCCTCGTCGACGTACTTACGGACCGCACGAAGCGTCTCTTTGTCGTCCCGCGTCGAAAACGTAAAGTGACCGTTATCCTTGGTAAAGATGGCAAAACGCGTGATCTTCTTGGTGCCGCGCAAAACCTCGGCGGCGATATAGTCGACCTCGTCCCACGGAATTTGAATATAATCCTCGGGATTGCGCTCGTTATAGTACTCGAACGCCTTATTGCCCACCATCACGTTACCGTGGCTGGTTAGCCCCATCAGACAGGTTGCCGGCGTTGCCAGATCGACCGTGCTGTTCTGAGATTGCGCCATACGCGCCTCGCCCTCCAATAAAAAAACAATCGGACCGCATCCAGTGTACCCACCGGGTGCGGTCCGTTTCAATGGCTCAAAAGCCCTTACCTAGCAACTCTCGGTCTTAAGCCGAAGCGTGCTTACATGAAGCCGCAGAAGCGACCGATGATGCCGACGGCGAAGAGAGCCAGGATGATGACGATCGGGCTAACCTTCTTCTTGAGGAGCTTGCAGACCAGCAGGGTCAGGCATACGGCGGCAAGGCCGGGGATGAGCTGATCGAGGTTGGCCTGAAGCGTGGTGACCTTCATCTGATCAAGGGCGGTAGCACCGACAGAGTTGTACATCGTCAGCGCTTCCTTGATACCCTCGGAGCCGGAGGGCAGGCTAGCCCAGTCGATAAAGGCGCCAGCAGACTGCTTGACCGTGGAGACGATCGGGGTGAAGGAAATGGACACCCAGCGCTCGACCAGGGCGCCGATGATGAACATACCCAGGATGGAAGCGCCCTCGGTGACCTTGCCCATCAGACCGCCGGAGAGGTCCTTGGCGATAGAGGAGCCGACCTTGTAGCCAAACTCCTGTGTGTACCACAGGAAAGCATAACGGATGATGTTCCACGCAAAGAAGAACAGCAGCGGACCGACGATGCTGCCGGACATGGCCAGGGAAGCGCCCAGAGCGCCCAGAATCGGGCGAAGGGTGAACCAGAAGACGGGGTCACCGACGCCGGCGAGCGGGCCCATCATACCGACCTTGACGCCCTGGATGGCGACGTCATCGATCGGAGCGCCGTTGGCGCGCTCCTCCTCGAGGGCGAGGGTAACGCCAATGACGGGGGCGGAAACATAGGGGTGGGTGTTATAGAACTCCAGGTGGCGCTTAAGAGCGGCAATCTGGTCATCCTTGCTGGTGTAGAGCTTCTTGATCGCAGGGATCATTGCGAAGCACCAGCCGCCGTTCTGCATACGCTCGTAGTTCCACGAGCCCTGAAGGAACTGATGACGGAAGCAAACCTTCTTACGGTCAGCCTTGGTGAGCTGAATCTTGTTCTCTGCCATATGTATCACTCCCCTCCTACTCGTAATCGTTCAGAATGTCGCCGAGCGGGTCGCCGGAGCCACCGCCCATGCCGCCACCCTGCTTGGCCAGATCCTTAAGGCCAAGGTAGATGAGGGCAAGGGAGATGCCGATGAGGCCAAGGGCGATCAGCGTGAGCTGAGGGATGGCAGCAAGGACAAAGCCGAGGATGAAGAACGGCCAGGTCTCCTTGGTGGCCATCATGTTGATGACCATGGCGTAACCGACGGAAGCGACCATGCCGCCGCCAACGGCCATGCCGCCGGACAGCCAGTCGGGCATAGCGTTAAGCGCGTTGGTAACAGCCTCGGCCGGGATAACGCACAGAAGTACTGCCGGGATGGCGATACGAAGGCCCTGCATGAGGATGGCAGCGTACTGCCAGCGCTCGATGCCGGAGAAGTCGCCCTTCTCGGCGCAACCGTCCATGGCGTGAGCGATAGCGGTAGCAATGGTACGGCAGATCATGGTCAGGAACAGACCAGCGACCGACAGCGGGACGGCGACGGCGATGGCCGCGGTAACGGCCTTGGCCGAATCAGTGGCGCCGCCGTTGAGGGCGAGCACCATGATGATCGAAGAAGCGACCGAGGCCAGAGCGGCGTCAGGCGCGACGGCGGCGCCGACGTTAGCCCAGCCAAGGGCCATCATCTGGAGCGAACCGCCCAGGAGGATGCCCTCCTGAAGGTGACCGGTTACGAGACCGATAAGCGTGCATGCCACGAGCGGCTGATGGAACTGGAACTCATCCAGAATGCCTTCCATACCGGCAAGCAACGCGACAATCGCAACAAGCAGAATAGTGATTGCAGACATGTATCGGACCCTCCTTTACTATGCTTGAGCGGCCAGTTCGGCCTTAGCTTTCTTCAACATGGCGTCGAGATCCTCGGAGGCATCCGAAGGAACCTTGCGGACCTCGAACTTGACGCCCTTGGCCTTGAGGGCCTCGAGGGTCTTAACGTCGTCATCGCCCATAGCGACGGCGTTGGTGACGACGACCTTGCCCTTGGAGTGAGCCATGGAACCGATGTTGACTTCCTTGATGTCAACGCCGGCCTCGATGGCCTTGAGCAGATCCTGCGGGTTCTCGAAGAGCAGCATGGCCTTGGTGTCACCAAAGCGCGTGTCCTTGACGACCTCGGCCATCTTCTTGATGGGCACGACGTTGGCATGGACTCCCGGAGGGGCAGCCTGCTCGATCATGGTCTTGCGGAGCTCGTCGTGAGCAACGCCGTCGGAAACCACGATGATGCGGTTGGGGTTGATCTGCTTGGTCCACGTGGTGGCCACCTGACCATGAAGCAGACGGGTGTCGATACGGACGTGGGCAATCTTGATGTGCCCATCGCCGATGACCGTTCCCGGAGGGATGGCGCCTGCAGGAGCAGCGGCGGCCGCAGCCGGCTTCTTCTCCTCGGGCTCCAGAGACTCGGGCTTGACGCGCACGCCAGCCTTAGCCTCAGTCACGAGATGTTTTGCGATCGCATGTGCAGTGTTCTTTGCGTCAAAGCGCTGCGAATATGCCTCGATGAGCATAGGCAGGTTGACACCGGTGACGATAGCCCAGGAATCGTGGCCCTCGATGAGCCCGCTGATCTGGTTGAACGGCGTGCCGCCCCACAGATCAACGAGGAAGAGCACCTGCTCCTGGTCTTCGAAGGAAGCGATTGCTTCCTCGACCTTGGCACGGAAATCGTCGGGGCCCATGCTCGGCTCGAGCGAGACCACGGCAACAGACGGCTGATCGCCAAAGACCATCGAGCCCGTCTGCTTGATTCCAGCTGCCAAGTCCCCGTGGCTAGCAAGAACAATACTTACCATCACATAACCTCCTTTTTGTCTACGTATTTCCTACATGACATGAAGGAAGTATACCTGTTTGGTTTGTGAATTATAGCTAAATCCGCAAAAGGTTGCATTATTTGTATAAACGTCTAAGTTTGTTACAAATTGATTACGTTACTGCTTTTTCACTCATTACCCGCCAAGGCGCCGCTCATCAAGCCACGCATTTTACAGATACAAGCAGGCTGTTCATTAATATCGATTTTAAGCAAGCGCGAATGCGCTTGTACTGCCGCTATTTTGTTTAAACAGACATAACTTGACTATTAGCGTGACTTATGCTCTAGCGCAAGTAGTCGTTGGGGACGTTCTTGTTTGACTAGTCGTTTAAGAACGTCCCCAACGACTAAGGGCTAGACAATGTGGAGGGGGTTGGCGGCGTCGACGGCGTCGGGGGCGTCGGAGAGGCCGTCAGGAGCAGCGTCTGCCGGGTCCTCGTCGGGGGTCTCAATCTGCTTGATCATGACCTCCTGGCCCTGCAGCAGGTATGTCTCGCCGCTGCCGCAATGGGGGCAGGTCTTGCCGTGCTCGACTGTCGCATAGTCACGGCCGCACGCCTCGCAATGCGTCACGGCCTCGACAGGCTCCACAATAAGCTCCGCACCCTCGGTGATGGACTTTTTATCTGCCGCCCAGCGCCAAGCGTCGAGTAGTAGATCGGGAACGACGCCCGAGACCTCGCCCAGCAGCAACGTCACGCTCGAAACGCGACGCACGCCATGAACGCGCGCCACATTCTCAACATCGCGAATGATGTGATACACAATCCCGAGCTCGTGCACTTTTATTCCTTCCGCCGTTCTAACGAACGGCGGTCGGCTTGACGCTGCGCGAGCCCCAGACGGGCGATCCGCCTTTCAATCGTCGGGCATGGGCAAAAGCCCTATGCCCTCCTCTTTCAAGGCACCTCGCCACGCCTGGGACTCGCTCGCTGTCTAACCGCTCTCTGCGCCGTTCTCCTGCTTGTTGCGTTTCTTACTTCTTCCCAAATTTAATCTTGATGGCGCGCTTGAGCGCATACTTGCCGAGGCTTGGGAGCTTTTGCTCGTATTTGACCATCGTTGAGCACTCGGGGCGATCGCGGTCCAGATGGATGGCGTCAAACGCGCACTTGGTGGTGCACAGGCCGCAGCCGATGCATTTGTTAGGGTCGACGATCGATGCGCCGCAGCCCAGGCAGCGGGCGGTCTCGGCGCGCACCTGCTCTTCGGTAAAGGTCTCGACATACTCGCTAAACGGCGCAGCCTTCTCGCGCTCGCGGTCCACGTGGGCAACCTCGCGGCTCGCGTTGTCGTAGCTCTCAATCACGACATCGTCGCGGTCGAGCGCGGTGTAGCGGCGCTGGTTGCGGCCGATGGTGAGCGTGGATCCCGGCTGCACAAAGCGATGGATCTGTCTCTTATGCACATCTCCGAGCCCACGAGACCGGAGCCTA
>URZN01000140.1 GCA_900552345.1 uncultured Collinsella sp.
TTCTCAAAGAGGGGAAGCGGCGTGTCAAAGTGATGCAGCGTGACGAACGGCTCAACGTGGTGCTTGTGGCACTCGGCGAAGAGATCGTGGTAGAACTGGACGCCCCCGGGGTTGATTTCGCCGGTGCCGTTGGGGAAGATGCGGCTCCAGGCGATGGAGAGGCGAATGCCGTTGATGCCGAACTCCTCGCACAGCTCCAGGTCGACGGGGTACTGGTTGTAGAAGTCCGAAGCGGGATCGGGGGAGAAGCGCCCCTGGGCCTCCAGAAAGTCGTCCCAGGCAACCTTGCCCTTACCGTGAGTGCGGGTCTCGCCCTCTACCTGGTAGGCAGCGGTGGCGCCGCCAAAGACAAAGTCCTCGGGAAACTGCGCGGGCGGGTTGGTGACGCTAGCAGGATTAACGGACATGATGATCCAATCGTCTAAATCGAAGGGCCAGCCGGTCTTGGATGGTCGGCTGGCCTTGGGCGTTACTTACTTCGAAAGTTGCTCACTCACGAAGGCGAGAGACTTGTCGCCGTTCTGGGAGAGCTCGATGTACTGCTTGCCACGGCAGGCGACGCACTTGTTGCCCACGCGCTCACAGTCCTTCTGCAGGTCGGCCAGGTAGCTTGCGGCCTGCGGGGCCAGGACGACCAGGTCAAAGTCGGGGAGCATGTCCACGTGGTTGCCATAGGCCTCGGCAGCGGTCTCGAGGTTAATGCCGCGCTCCTTGGCGGCCTTGGCCAGCGCGTTGGCGAGCAGGCCCGAGGTTCCGCCGCCCTGGCAGAGCACGAGCACGCGCTTGCCGTTGAGGTCGCTGGCGGTCGTTGCCTCGGCAGCGGGTGCTGCAGAAGCGGCGGGGGAGTCGGCCTTCACGGCCTCGGCAGCAGCGCCGGCGGCAACGCTCTTGGCGTCAGCCTTGCCCTGGAAGGCATCGTTGAGCTTGGCGGCTTTCTCGGCGTTCTTGGCGGCGAGCTCCTCCTGGGAGATCTCGGCCTCCTCGGCGCACTTCTGGGCGTCATAGGCACGGAAGAACGGATAGTACAGGGCAAAGTCGACGACCAGGATGATGGCGAGCATCACAAAGGCGAGCGGCTGGAAGCCCAGGCCCATGATGGTGCCGATGGGGCCGGGGACGGTCCAAGGCAGGGTGTACATAAAGCCGTTCATGCCCAAGAAGTCGATAAAGATCTTGAGGATCCAGATGTTGGCGATCGGGGCAAAGACAAACGGGACAAAGAAGACGGGGTTGAGCACGATGGGTGCGGCGAACAGCAGCGGCTCGTTGACGGCAAAGCAGACGGGGACGATGGCGGCCTTACCGACGGCGCGCATCTCCTGAGACTTGGCCAGGAAGCAGAACATAAAGACCAGGACGAGCGTGGCGCCGGTGCCGCCCATGCAGACGACGAAGTACTGGGCACCCTGGGTCAGGACAGCGGAAGCGTGCTGGCCGGCCTGGAACGCAGCCAGGTTGTCGGTCATGTTGGCAACGAGAGCGGCGGCGATGGCGGGCTCGACGATCGAGGGGCCGTGGACGCCCACGAACCAGAAGAGGCTCATGGCGCCGTAGATCACAGCGAGGCCGATGTAGCCATCGGCAGCGGTGAACAGGGGCTGGAACACCTGGATGACACCCTGGGCAAAGCAGAAGCCAAAAGCAGCGCGGAAGACGATGTCAAAAACCCAAAAGACGGTGATGCAGACGGAGAAGGGGATGATGTCCTTAAAGGTCTGCGAGATGTTGGGCGGAACCTGCTCGGGCATCTTGACGGTGATGTTGCGCTTAATGAAGAACTTGTAGATGATGCCGGTCACAAACGCAGCGATGAAAGCGGTCAGCAGGCCCTTGGAACCAAGGTAGGTGGTGTTGAAACCGCTGGCAGCGTCCGTGGCGATGGTGTCGCTCGAAAGGAGCAAGAAGCCGATGATGGCCGCGCACATGCACGAGATGAAGTTGATCTGGTTGTTCTTGGGCAGATCGCGGTTCTGAGCGTCGGCGAAGTGCTTGGCCGTGGTGGCGGCGCAGGCGATGGCCAGGATGCCCATGGAGTAGTTGTAGCACTTCCACAGGGCGTTGTTGATGTCATCGGGCCAGTAGAAACCCCAGATGTTGGGGACCGAGGCTACCAGGCAGAAGATGGACGAGAAGATGATGATGGGGATGACGGAGATAAAGCCGTCGCGGATCGCCTTGAGGTACTTGTTGCGGGCGATCGCGTTGAAAAAGGGCTGGCCCTTTTCGATGATGGCGATGAGTTGCTCCATGCAATGCTCCTAAGAGTCGGTGGGTTAGCAACGATGGTAGCTTTTGGCGTCCGGTTGCCAAAATGTTGACGTTGCCATTTTGCGACACAAAAAAAGACGCGAACCGGTGGTTCCTGTGCCTGCGAACCGTCGATTCCTTACGCGTAAACGTTTGAGCCGCCCGGTGGCTCTGTGTTTGCACAATGGCAACGTTAACATTTGGTAGACAAAAGCCGTTCGGGGAAGCAAAAATGTCGGTGAACGGTAGGTTTTGGGTGGTGAGCGTATGGTGGGGGAGGCGTTGGATATACTTGAAGACGTTTCATTTGACTGCGCAAGGTGCCACCAATGGCATCGTTGACATAGAAAGATCGACCTATGGCCGCTGTTAAAAAATCGGTATCCGTCAAAGACGTAGCGCGCCTCGCGGGCGTCTCGGAGCAGACAGTCTCGCGTACGGTGCACGATTCGCCCAGCGTGCGCCCCGAGACCAAGGAACGCGTGCGTGCCGCCATGCGCGAGCTGGGGTATCGCCCCAATTTTGCCGGTCGATCGTTGCGCCGTGGCAAGTTTAAGACCGTCGGCGTCGCCATGTTCAACATTACCGGCACCGGCAATCTCGACCGTATGGAGGGCTTTGCCGCAGCGGCCGACAAACATGGCTATGCCATCACCCTCACTAAAGTAGACGGGCATCCGTATACCCTCGAGAGCGCATCGTCGCGCATGAGCGCACTGCCGGTGGATGGCATGGTTGTGATTATGAACCGCATGCCGGCGGACTTTGGAACCTTCGAGCCGCTGCCCGGCATGCAGACGGTGCTCGTTACGATGTTGGAGCACCCGCTCTGTTCAACGGTCGATAACGACCAGTTCGATTGTTCGCGCCAGGTGGTCGAGTATTTGCTGGGGCAGGGACACAAGACTGTGCACTTTATCTCGTGTCCCGAGCGCTCGCTTTCGGGCATGCGGCGCGAGGAAGGCTGGCGTGAGACATTGCGTGCGCATGGCATTGAGCCCCCGCAGCTCGTGCGTGGCGACTGGACGGCGCAGAGTGGATATGCTGCCGGCCAGGCGCTTGCGGATGATCCGACCTGCACGGCCATTTATGCCTCCAACGATGCCATGGCATATGGCTGCATCCGTGGGCTCGAGTCGCGCGGGAAGTGCGTGCCCCAGGACGTGAGCGTGGTGGGTGTTGATGACAGCCTGGGCGATATCGTGCCCGATTGTCGCTTGACCACGGTGCGCTTTGACAACAAGCGCGTCGGCATGTGGGCGGTTGACAAGATTGCCGGCGCCGAGGGCGTTGAACCCGGTGTGGAGCACATGCTGTTTCCGGGCGTGCTCGTCGAGGGCGATACGGTGCGCGATGTACGCTAGGGCGCGGGTCTGTTTGGGTTTCCGCTAATTGTGTTCGATATTGTTTAAATTGGTTTAAAAACCGTTCACGGTCGAAAAGTGACCGTTCATAGCTCGAAATTACGTTTTGCGCTGTTCTTTTTTGTTTGAATGTTATTGTTTCTGTCATACACAACGCAGCGCGTATGCCCGGACGCGATGCTCTCCATTGGTTCATATGTGAAAGGAACGCAACATGGCAACCAAAGAAGAAATCTCGATGGTTGGATTCGAGATCGTCGCATACGCAGGTGACGCCCAGACCGATCTGCTTGCAGCGCTCGATGCTGCTCGCGAGGGTGACTTTGAGAAGGCCGAGCAGCTGCACAAGGATGCCAGCGATGCGCTCATCGGTGCCCACGACACGCAGACCAAGCTGCTTTCGCAGGAGGCCGGCGGTGGCGAGATGGAGATGACCTTCATCATGGCTCACGCTCAGGACACTCTCATGACCACTATGATCCTGGAGAAGCAGGCCCGCTTTACCATCGATGCCTACAAGCGCATTGCCGAGCTCGAGGCCAAGCTCGCCTAACGAGCCCTCACAACCAAGTCCCCTTCCAAAAGCTCTGCCGCTACCCGCGGCAGGGCTTTTTCTGTCCTCCTCCAAGTTGCGGTGAAATATAGTCATTGGGGACGTTCTTAAACGACTAGTCATTGGGGACAGTCTTGGTGCGCTCCGTTCGTCCTCCCGTTCGATTTTTGCTCGGTGGGTATACTTCCTTTCGCATTAAACGCCGGAATGAGGAGGTATCCAAATGCCGGATAACGGGTCAATACAAAAAAGAGGCGCGCACGAGATGGCTCATGGGCGTCCTGTCCAGATAACCGAGCACACGACGGTAACCGAGCTGCAGCCCAGTCTGTCCGATGTCGTGTGCGCAAACAAAAAGCTGCAGATTGGCTTTATCGTTGCGCTCGTGGTGCTGGCGCTGCTGTCGGGCTTTGTGGCTCGTCCGCATTTCGCCGATACCAAAACTTGGGACTCCACCATCGAGGTCATCGATCAAAAGAAAGGAAACGTACTGGCGCTCACGACCTCGTGCGTGGCGCTGTCTGCGGGCATTACC
>URZN01000141.1 GCA_900552345.1 uncultured Collinsella sp.
TGACGAGGCTCCCAAGACTGATGAGTCCAGGCCTTATTCTACGCAGATCTTTACCATGCCCGCGCCGAGCGACCCCGGTGCCACGGTGGCCAATGTCGCTCCCACGCAGGACGAGACAGTGGACTCCCTCATGGCGCAGATTTCGTCTCAGGTGCCTCCGCGCCAGCAAATGAATATCCCCGATCCGGCCTCCGCGCCCGCGCCCTCTTCGTCGCCGCTTGCCTCGGTCCCCGATCCGTCGCTGCCTTCGATGCAACAGGCCAATGTCGCGTCCCGCACGTCGCTGTTCGATCTTCCCGATCCTTCGGCACAGACAAATGATCCCTTTGCGACGGCGCAGGGCCCCGAGCCCACGTCGGCACCGGTCGCGGCCCCCATGCCCATCTCCTCGGGCGCACAGCCGCTCGAGACCATCTCGGCTCCTGCTTCGACGGGCGCCAAGCCGCAGAAGCGTGGCCTGGGTGGTTTGTTCGGTCGCAAAAAGAAGAACGAGCAGGACAGCATGAGCGACTGGCTGGGCGTCGAGGACGATTACGATGCCAAGAAGTCCGGCCGCGGCATTGGCTCGTGGGATAACTTCGAGGATGACGACGACGGTTGGAAGGGCGGCGCCACTTCCTCCGATGGTGCTTCTGCCGAGGATATGCTCTCGGCCGTTGCCTCCATGGGCGACGATGAGCTGCTCGGCCACGATATCTGGTTCGTCGCAACGGGCGCGTCCGATTGCGACGGCGCCGGCATGAGGGCGTTTTTGGCCTCGCATCGTGACAAGCTCCGCGGTGTGTTCTTCATCAACCTCGAGTCTATCGGTGCCGGCAGGCTTTCGGTGGTAACGGTCGAGGGCGAGCGGCAGCTGTTTAAGGGCGATCGCCGCATCATGAATCTTGTCAGCAAGGTGTGTAAGTCGTTCCACGTCGATTGCGGCGCGTTCGAGATGCCCTATGCAAAAACCGATGCATCCGCAGCGCTCGAGGCGAGCCGTCGCGCCCTTACGATCGCCGGTGTGGACGGTCCGCGCCTTGCCTGCGCTCGCACCGAGGATGACCTGCCGTACAACGTCAATCCGACCAATATCGCTACGGTGTCCGAGGTCGTGACCGAGGTCATTCGTCGTTCGTAGACAGACCCGCTAAGGAGTCAGCGTGTTTTCGTACATCAAGCGCCATTGGCCCATCTATCTGATTTTGACCCTGATCGCTATCGCATTGGGTTTTGGGGCCGCTTATGTCGTTGGCGTTAAGGGCTCGACGCCCGAGACAACAATGAACGAAGAGGTGGAGCAAGAGCAAAGTTTGGGTGCCGACGGTATTTCCGAGTCCGATCAGGCAGCCATCGATGGTGGTTCGTCATCTGCTGAATAGCCGATTCATCGTTTATGCCCAAGGCGGGCGAGCCGGGAGACTGGCTCGCCCGCTTTTTTATCGTGCTAGCGCTTCTTTGTGACTGACTTAAGGCGAGCGAACCATAGGGCCGCAGTGCCCGTGGTCAGGAGTGCGGTGATGCATGCGGCGGCGGTAACAGATCCCGTTGCCGGCAGGTTCTGAGGCAGGGCGCATCGTTGGATGACGCGGTCCTCATCATGCGCCTCGAGTTTATCGCCACCGCCGTTGCGGCAAAGATCGACGCGCGCGCTGTTGGCAAGTGCGGTTTGGGGCGTATAGGACGACGTTGCCTGCATATGCACGACTGCGCCTCGGGCATCCGAGTTAAGGACCGCCTTGGCATCGTCAAGATCGTCGTGTTCGTCTTTAAGGTCATCCCGGGTCCAAGAACCCGCCTCGCTTCTGGTTGTAAAGTCGGCGGCTACCGCACCGTATTCAAAACGGATGCCCGTGATGACGGCGTCGTCTGTAAGATCAAGCTCTTTCGTATCGAGCGTGACGGACTTGTCCGTCGGGATATCTGCTTTCCATAGGTGCCACCCGTCGTAATCGACGAGACGCACATCGTCGCCCAGCAGCTTTGCAACCTCTTCCGTTTCGAGCCAAGGATTGTGGCGCCCGTCGTCAAGCGTTGCATTGACCTGCCTGCCCGTATCGCTTGTTCCTGCCGGAGACGTTCGATACCACACGTTGCACAGCCCGTTTAGATCACCGACCGCAATGGGGGTTTCAACGGCAACAAGTTTCGCTGCGCCATCTTTGGCACACTCGAGGTCGTCGGTGACGGTTAACTCGTCGACCCAGACGCTCGACTCATTTTTGGCGTCGATGGTATAGGAGAAGGTGCCTTGCGTATTGGTCCGTGCTTTGGCTCGGTTTTTTCCGTCGCCGTTGGCAACGAGTTTGCTTACGACTGGCTGTGCAATCTCTTGGCGCTTATCGATGCTTCCCCTGATTTCGATGGGGGTATCCTTCATGGCCATGGTTTGAACTTCTCCCGTGGCCTTTACTTCAAACGTTATCTCTTCGGAGAGGTCGTAGGTTCGCGGAGACATCGTTTCGCGCAGGGTGTAGGTGCCGGGTGAAAGGTGCTCAATGCGGTGTGGTTTGCCGGATGAAGTCCAAGAATCAATTTCGTTGCCATTGGAGTCGCAGAGGACAAGCTCAGCGCCTGTCACTTCCTGACCTCCGCACGCGTCGACTTTGGAGATATCGATCTTGGTGTAGTCGTTGGAAACGTCAAGGTGCACTTCGATCACGGGCGTTTGCTGGTCAGCGTACGACAACTTCACAGTGTGTGGGGTCGGGTTGAGCAGATAACCTTCGGGCGCTTGTGTTTCGACGACCTCGTAGGTGGCGGTACCGCATCCCAACGAAAGATGGTCGACTCGCGCATGCCCCCGTTCGTCGGTTGTAACGGTGGCGACGGTTTCGCCATCCAGGGCGACGATGCTGCCGTCGGTTCGCACGATGTCGCCGTCAGCGCGGATGTCAAACGTGGCTCCAGCGAGGGCGCGCCCATCTACAGCATCCGTCTTAATGATTTCGATGCTTCCGGTTGCGGCGTTGTCATAGAACGAGGCGACGGCGACCGGCGTCAGATTCCTGTCGGCGGGAATCGTTATTTCCAGGTCTTCTCCGCGCAGATACGGTTCCTTGGCCGATGCCTCGTGCACGTAGTATGTTCCGGGATTAAGTGATTCGGGCAGCGTGACGGCTCCGGCTGTATCGGTTGTGAAGGTATTCATTACATTGTGGGCCGGATACCAACATGTTTGCGAGACGGGCTCGTGGTGGCTATCGAGCAGCTGGAACGTAAAACCGGCAAGTGGTACGGTGCCGCCGGTTTGAGCATCGCGCTTTACGATTTGAAGGTGTGTCGATAGGGCATGGTTGTCAATGATGTACTGAAGCTCGGCGCCGTCTGTGGACTGCTCTGCTGTGATGGTCCATTCCCCTGCTTGCTTAAATCCTTCAGGGACCGTTTCTGCAACCTCGCGAACGGTGTAGCCCGCGCGGTCGTAGGGAATGGCACCGTGGGCGCCGGCGGGTCGCCTGCCTATGCCAAACCATGCTTCGGGCTGGCCTTTGGTGGAGGCAAAGCCGTAAACGTTTGTGGTCAACGTGCCGACGACTTGTTGGGAGCTATTGCTGACAACTTCAAAGACGACGCCTCCCGCCGGCTGCTCGAGGCCGGACTCATCGTTATCGCCATGGTCCTTAAACTTCGAGATTTCAAGGTCAAAGGCGATGGGGATGTTGGGAATACGGCTTTCGAGCTCAACGATGCCCGTATCTCCGAGCTGCTCGGCACCGACGGTGTAGCTCCAACAGTCGTTTGAAATCAGGTAGCCCTCGGGTGCTTTCGATTCGTAGATGGTAAAGGTGCCCAGAGGAACGTCATTGAGGATCGCCCATCCGTTTTCGTCGGTCGTAAGGGTGCGAGCCCAGCCGGGAGTTGATTGCGAGACGCAGGTGAATTCAGCGCCCACAAGCGACGCCCCAACTTGGGCGCCGGCATCCGTGGCGGCATCGATTTTTGCAATACGCAAGGTGATGGTGCCGGGCTGCTCGTTGATAGTGACATGTTCGCCGCTGTTTTGTGTGGTGAAGGCTATTCGGTCGCTTCGAGGGATATAGCCTGCCGGGGCTTTGGTTTCGACCAGGTAATATGCCGTATTGGGCAAAAGCGTTGCTTGTGCACGCCCGTTTTCGTCCATCTGGATAGTGCCGACACGTGCATCGCCCGCACTTTCAAAGATATCGAAGGTTGCGCCACCGAGTCTGTATGTGTCGTTACCGGCGGTGATGTCAGCCCGGGACGATTGTTTTTGGAAAGATACGGAGACGGCGGGCAGAACATAGAGCATGTCCTGGTGTCGACCCTCGCCCGAGACCGGGCCGTGATAACGCCTGGCTCGATGTGGGGCTGCCTTAATGGATCCGGACTTAGCGCTCTCGTAGAGCCAACGTGCAGCCGCTACAGCCTCGGCGTTTTCGTAAAACCTACCGCTTCTGGCAACTCCCTTGCTATTTGTATACGAATAGGTGCCGTCGGGGTGCGTGGTTCCGTTGAGCATCCACACGGCAATCTGGGTGGCGGCGCGGGCGAGATCGGGCGACAGATTGTGGCCGCCAAAGGATGTACTGGAGGGGTATCCGTGGCAGACGATGGCGGCAAATTCGTCATCGAGCCATGTCCAGCCCTGGTTATATGTGCGCCATGGCCCTCCCGGCTTGCTGGGGCCGGGGCAGTCTTGATTCATGCAGTACGAAATCGAAGTGTCCTGTGCCTCGTATTTACCGACA
>URZN01000142.1 GCA_900552345.1 uncultured Collinsella sp.
GAGATAGGCTCCGGTCTCGTGGGCTCGGAGATGTGTATAAGAGACAGCTCAAGACCCAATCGATCTCGGCCTGCAGGCGCTCGCGCGGCAGACGATAGCTGGGGATGCCGTAGCGCAGCATGCCGCCCAGGTGGTGGCGCTGTTCAAAGATGCTCACCTTGTGGCCCATCACGGCCAGGTAGTAGGCGCAGGAAAGACCGGCCGGGCCGCCGCCGATCACGGCGACGCGCTTCCCGGTGTTGTCCACTACATGCGGCTTGTGGTCGTTGAGGTCACTGTGCTCAACGGCAAAACGCTTAAGGGCGAGGATGTTCATGGGATCGTCGACCATGCCGCGACGGCAGTGCATCTCGCAGGGATGCTCGCACACCAAACCGCAGACGAGCGGCAGCGGGTTGTTCTTGCGGATGACCTTGACGGCATCGGCATAGCGGCCGGCCTCGACAAGCGAAATGTACCCGGGAATGTCGACGTGCGCCGGGCAGCCCGAGACGCACGGGACGCGGGCCTCGCGGTCAAAGCCACAGGAGTGCTCGCGAATGTGGTGCTCAAAATCGTCGTGGAAGCCACGAATGGCCGTGAGTGCCATGGCGCCAGCTTCGTAGCCGATGGCGCAGTCGCTCGAAAGGTAGATGGTGCGGGCCGTGCGCTCAATCAGGTTGAGCGTGGACTCGTCGGCGCGGCCTTCGAGCACATCGGCGAGCAGGTCGCTCAGTGCGCTCAGGCCCACGCGGCAGGGCGTGCACTTGCCGCAGCTCTGGGTGGAGCACAGGTTGACGAGCGCCGCCGTAAACTCGACGGGGCACGGGGCGAGCGAACTCACCGCCAGACGACGTCCGAGTGCATCGTGCAGGTCGTCCATGACGGCCTGAGCGTGGCTGCGTTCCATTACGTGCAGTCGTGCCATAAGATCCCCTCTCATGCGGCAGCCCGGAGGCGAGGCCGGGCGAAATTGCTACACGCACAACACTGACCTATAAAGTTGTTAGGCCTCCACGCAGTTCGGCAGGCGGTATGAAATGTCACCCTCGGCGGTGAAAAAGAACATTACCGCAGATAAATGCCATATTTGATAAAACGCGTTACCAAATGACAATGCCCCGCCCACGCAATCACGTGGACGGGGCATTGATCATGGTATGCGGCCAGCGACCCTGCTGCTTTTATTTAAGCTCAGGCCAGTAACCCTTGTTGGCCTCGATCATGTCGTCGAGAACTTCCTTGGCGACCTTCATCGAAGGTACGGTCTTGTTCAGCGTAAAGGCCTTGAGCGCCTTCTCATACGAACCCTCGATCGTAGCCTCGACCACGAGCTTCTCGGAGTTCAGCTGCTGCATCATGAGGCCCTGCTGGAACAGAGGAATGTTGTCGCGGCTGATGACCTCGGGGCCGTTCTTGCCAATGTAGGCAGGCAGCTCGACCATAGCGTCGTAGGGCATGTTGGGGATAGCGCCCTTGTTCTCGCAAATGACCAGGAAGCGCTGCTTGGTGTCGTTCTTCAGAGCGATAGCCAGGTCGGCAATCCAGTCGCCGTGGCTGCCCGCATAGAACGTGCTCTCGTCGATCTCGCCCGTCTTCTCGTAGTGATCGATGCCGTCGAAGAGGTTCTTCTCGCGCGTCTCCTCAACCTCGTTAGCACGGGTGCGCTCGGGGTTGGAATGCTCGACGAACTCCTTCTGCTGCAGGTAGTAGTTCAGATACGTGTTGGGCAGGTACTCCGGGAAGCACTCCATAATCTCGTACTCGCCCTTCCAGACGTAGTACCAGCTGCCCTTGGTGTGACGGTTCTGCTCGGGATGCTCGTCGGTGGCCTCCTCGGGCTTCTTTGCCATGAGCGAGCCCATGCCCTTGAGGTAGGAGTCGGGCAGCAGGATCTGGTGCTCCTTGATGTACTCGCGCAGCTGCGGGAGCACCTCCTCGCCCTTGTGGCGGATCGAGGTGAACCAACCAAAGTGGTTGAGGCCAAAGTAATCGTACTCGACATCCTTCTTGTCGATATCGAGCGCGGCGCAAACCACGTCGATGATCGCGATCGGCATGTCGCAGATGTTGATGATGCGAGCGTTGGGACGCAGCACACGGCAGCCCTCGGAGACGATGGCAGCAGGGTTGGAGTAGTTGAGAATCCAGTAATCCTTCTTGGCGTACTTCTCAACGTCATCGATCAGCTCGACCATGGGGAAGATGGTGCGCATGCCATAGGCAAGGCCGCCGCAACCGCAAGTCTCCTGGCCCACGCAGCCGTGACGCAGCGGAATCTTCTCGTCCTGCTCGCGCATGGCGTAGCCGCCCACGCGCATCTGGGCAAACACGAAGCTCGCGTCGGTAAAAGCCGTCTTTTTGTCGGTGGTCACCGTGAGCTTGATGTCCAGGCCGAGGTCCTCGTGCAAAATCCAGTCCACGAGCACGCCGACCTTGCGCTGGCGCTCCTCGTTGATGTCGTACAGACGAATCTCGTCAACGTCGAGCTCGTCCTTGCGCAGGGCGATGGACTTGACGATGCCGGGGGTAAAGGTGGATCCGCCACCACACAGAGTAATGATCATTGTTTACTGCTCCTTCTCAATTGCGTTTTCGACCTTGTCGCGCATCTCGGCGACCTTCATGCCAAAGATGATCTGGATATTATTGCCGTTGCGGTTGATGCCGCTGTTGGGCACGTGGTTGATGAGGTCCTCATTGATGAGGTCCGGGTTCTTAACGTTCACGCGGAGACGCGTAAAGCAGTTCTCGAGCTCCTCGATGTTGTCCTTGCCGCCAAGACCTGCGACCAGGTCGGCAATACCTGCATCGACGCCCTCTGCGGGAGCAGAGGCAACAGCGCCCTGCTTCACCGCGACAGACGCGGCGGCCTCGCCCTCGGCAACGGACTCGGCGAGCTCGGACTCCTCCTCGCGACCAGGCGTGTGGAGGTTGAGCTTCTTAATAAGGAAGGTGAAGAGGAAGAAGTACAGAGCGGCGTTGACGATTCCAAGCACCAGCATAACCGGCCAGTTGGTCTTGTCGACACCGAGGACCAGGTTGGAGACCACGATGTTGATGATGCCGCCTGCAGTCGAAGCGGGCACGGAGAGGACCTTGAGCAGAACCAGGAAGATGCCGGAAAGAACCGAGTGAACGACAAAGAGCACGGGAGCGGCAAAGACAAAGAGGAAGTCCATGGGCTCGGTCACGCAGGAGAGCACGGCGGTGATGATCAGCGGGATGATAACGGCCTTGGTCTTATCCTTGTTCCCCTTGTAAGCGGTGACGATAAAGGCGAGACCGATACCGATGTAGGGCCACAGGTTGTTGAAGGTGTAGCTGTTGAAGTAGGTGCTATCGGAGAAGGGCTGGCCCGTCATTGCCATCTCGGCGACACGGATGGGATAGGCACCGGCGATAACCTGATCGCCCAGCGTCAGGGTGCCACCCACATCGGAGAACTGGAACGGGGTGTAGATGAGGTGGTGCAGACCGGTGGGAACGAGCAGCTTGTTGAGCATGCCGTAGATAAACAGACCGATGTTGCCCGACTCCTTAATGATGCCGGCAACGGAGGAGATGGCGCCCTGAACCGGAGGCCAAACGATGCAGAAGCCAGCGCCCATGATCCAGGAAATGATGATCATGATCAGGAACGGGAAGCGAACGCCCGAGAACATCGAAAGGGCAATGGGGAACTGCTTGTTCGAGTACTTGTTGAACACGGCACCGGTGATGCAACCAAGAATGATGCCGCCAAACACGCCGGTATCGAGCACCTGGATGCCCATAACGGTGGCCTGGCCGGTTCCGGTAAGGCCGAGCATGCCGCTCGCATCGGCAAGTGAGCCGGTGGCGTTGAGCACGATGTTGTTAGCCTGCAGGAACAGGAAGAACGACATCAGGGCGATCAGCGAAGCATGGCCCTTGTTCTTCTTTGCCATGGCGCCGGCGATACCCACGCAGAACAGAATCGAGAGGTTGTTGATGATAAACATCAGCGACTGGTAGACAACGGCGCCCACAAGCTGGAACGGACCGGAGCCCAGTACGGGAACCAAAGCGCAGATGGTCTTGTTAGTCAGAATGATGCCCACGATGAGCAGGATGCCGGCAACCGAGAGATACATCATCGGCTGAACGATCGACTTCGCGAACACCTCCAACGGCGCTTTGAAATTGAACTTCTTTTTTGCGGTCATAGCGGTACTCCCCTTCCTTTTCCGCAAATTAAGACAGATGTGCCCTGGACAAGACCGTGAGCCTTGCCTTATATCAATCGATGTGTGGGCACGTTATGCCTAGAGACCAGGTTCTCCAAGCAGGTTAACAATGTGATATGCGAGATAACTCTTCTCGGCATCGGTAACGACAACGTTATAGGTAGACGACAAGTGGGCGGCTATGGCGTCCGCGCACGAGAATGCGCACGGATACGCCGTTTCATCGATTCGGAACAGCGCGTCTCCGTTGATTTGCCCGGCCGTAGGATCGAGCGCTCGCTGTGCGAAAAACTGCAGGTGACGAACGAAACGTTCGTAAGGCAGCGAGGTGTCATCGAGAGTCGTAGCATAGCGCTTGGAAACAATCGCGAGCACGTCGCGAACAAGCTGGACCGAAACAATCAAACGATCGGAGCGTTGCGGCATGGTGGCGTTGACGATATGCAGCGTAATAAAACCCTGCTCTTCTTCGCTCATCTGGATGCCCATATACTCCTTGATAA
>URZN01000143.1 GCA_900552345.1 uncultured Collinsella sp.
GGTGTAGAACATCTCGGGCATTCCGGAACCCTTGGGACCCTCATAGCGAATGATAACGGCATCGCCGGGCTTGACCTCATGCGTCAGGACGGCGTGAATGGCGTCCTCCTCGCAGTCGAACGGACGGGCCTTGAGCGTAGCCTGGAACATCTCGCGCGGAACGACGGTGTGCTTGACGACCGCGCCCTCGGGAGCAAGATTGCCGTGGAGGATGGCGATGGAACCGTCGGTGCCGAAGGCCTGGTCAAACGGACGGATGATGTCCTCGCGCTTGAGATTCCACTTCTCAAGGTAACGACCGCACTTCTCGTAGTAACCGTTGTTCTTGAGGTCCTCGAGGTTCTCGCCGAGAGTCTTGCCGGTGACGGTCATAACGTCGAGGTGGAGCATCGACTTGATCTCCTCCATAATGCGCGGCACGCCGCCCGCATAGTAGAAGAACTGCGCCGGCCACTCGCCTGCGGGGCGAACGTTGAGCAGGTAGTGGGCGCCACGGTGCAGGCGATCGAAATCGTCGGCGGACATCTCGATGCCAAACTCGCGGGCGATCGCGGGAATGTGCAGCAGCGAGTTGGTGGAACCGGAGATGGCGCCGTGGACCATGATGAGGTTCTCGAAGGACTCCTTGGTCACGATGTCGCGGGGGCACAGGTTGTGCTCGGAGAGCCACACGGACTGACGGCCAGCCTCGCGCGCAAACTCACGCAGATCGGAGCTGGTTGCGGGCAGCAGGGCCGTGCCGGGGAGCATAAGGCCCAGGGCCTCGGCGGTAACCTGCATGGTCGACGCGGTGCCCATAAAGGAGCAGGCGCCGCAGCTGGGACATGCGTTGTGCTTGGCAAACTCAAGCTCCTCGCGAGAGATCTCGCCGCGCTCGTAGCGGGCCGAGATGGCGCCGAGCTGCTCCAGGGTCAGCAGGTCAGGGCCTGCATCCATGACGCCGCCGGTAACGACAATGGAGGGGATGTTGATGCGACCCATGGCCATGAGGTTCGCAGGCAGGCCCTTATCGCAGCTGGCGACAAAGACGCCGGCGTCGAACGGGGTGGCCTTGGCATGAATCTCGATCATGTTGGCGATCATGTCGCGACTGGGCAGCGAGTAGTTAATGCCGTCGTGGCCCTGGGCCTCGCCGTCGCAGATATCGGTGCAGAAGTAACGGGCACCGTGACCGCCAGCCTCGGCAACGCCGGCACGGACCTCCTCGACCAGCTCGAACAGGCCGGCAGAACCCGGGTGCGAATCGCCAAAGGTCGACTCGATGATGACCTGCGGCTTGTCCAGATCCTCGATAGTCCAGCCAGAGCCCAGACGCAGCGGGTCCATCTCGGGGCTGATGGTGCGAAACTTGCCGGAACGCGGCTGCAGCTTGGCAACCAAGTCGGCTGCCTCCTGCTGAATCTGTGCCTTGGTCTTCTCGTCCATAATGCTCTCCTCTTTTGGTTTGAACGGTTGTACCAATCGTTGGTTAATGAATCAGGTGAAAATGGGTACCGAGCGATGCACTCGGCGAAAGATGCTTAGCTACGCGAACTAGGCGAAGAACGAAATCACCAGGGCGCAGGCAAGACCCGAAAGGCCGATGAGCGTCTCCATAACGGTCCAGGACTTGAGGGTGGTCTTCTCGTCAATCTCCAGGAACGAGGAGCACATCCAAAAACCGGCATCGTTGACGTGCGAGAGGGCCGTGGCACCGCCGCAGATAGCAAGACAGATAGCGGCACGCATGAGCACCGAAGCACCAGCGACCGCGGGCATGGCAGCCATAATGCCCGATGCCATGGTCATAGAGACGATGGAGCTGCCGACAGAGGCGCGCACCATGACGGCAATCAAAAAGGCAACGACCACCAAAGGCAGCGGTGAGGCCTCGAGCATAGGGCCGATAACCTGGCCCAAGCCGCAGTCTTGCAGCATCCAGCGAATGACGCCGCCACAGGCGATAACCAGCAAGATCATGCCGACGGGCTTAAGAGAACGGTCGAGCAGGGCCTTGAGCTCGGCGCCGGAGTAGCCGCGGCGCGCGCCCAGCAGATACATCGCGACGAGCGTGGCGAGCGTCAAAGCGACGAACGGCTTGCCCAGGAAGGCGAGAATCGAGGTGAGCTCGGCGGGCATGGGGATATAAGAAGACAGCGTGCCCAGCAAAATCAGACAAAGCGGCGTGAGCACGATGGCAAGCACCATGCCAAAGGAGGGAAGCTCCTTTTCGTCGCTCGCGCCCTCGGCAGAGGTAAAGTGCTCTGGAACATCGGTAAAGATGCGACCGCCCACGTTGCGGCCCCAGATGACGCCGGCGATCGCCATGGCGATGAAGGCGGTAGGGATACCGACGAGAATCATGGTGCCCAGGTCGACGCCGAGCGTGCCGGCGACCAGAACCGACCCGGCCGATGGCGGCACAAACGCATAGCCAGCGGCAAGTCCCGCGAGCAGCGCGATGCCGTAGTAGAGCGTCGACTTCTTGGTCTGCGATGCCACGCTAAACGCAAGCGGAATCAAAACGACCACGCCGGCTTCAAAGAACACCGTAGTGCCGATGACCAGACCGGTAATGCCTAGCGCCCAGCTGGAATGACCCTGCCCAAAGGTATCGATGAAGGTCTGGGCGATCTTCTTGGCACCGCCGCTCTCCTCAAGAATCTGGCCAAACATCGAGCCGAGGCCAATGAGCAGGGCGATGTTTTGCAGCGTGGTTCCCACGCCCTTGGTGACAGTGTCCGCCACCAGGTCGAGCGGCATACCGGCGCCGATGCCGATCGCGAGCGCCGAGACCATCATCGAAAGCACAGGATGCAGCTTGAACTTAATGATGAGCGCAAGCAGCAGCGCGATGCCCACGATAGCGGCGATGACCAGCCTGGTGGGGTCGGCCATAAACGTTGGGTCTGACATCTTTCCTCCAATTCATCAGACCTTTTGAATTCGTCTGATGACTATAGCGTGTTTTGTAATGGTCTGATGTTTCATTTTGAAATTTGTTCGAAATACATCTGATGTATTTGGTAAACGGTCGTATTTGCGCTGCGAACGGTATATCTAAGCCGCCCGACTCAAATCCAGCGGCCAATATCGCATCCGTGGTGCGCTAAAATAGCTCAGATGAATTTTGTAATGAAAGGTATAGCTATGGCCCGCGCCGAATCGGGACTCCCCGAGCAAATATCGGAGAAAATCATTCAATTGATTCTGGATGAACACCTTGAGCAAGGCGATCGCCTACCTAAGGAAACCGTGCTGGTCGAGCGCTTGGGCGCCGGCAGGAGCACCGTGCGCGAGGCCATGAAGTTGCTGCAGTCGCGCAATATCGTGCGCATTAAGCAGGGTTCGGGCACCTATGTGGCGTCAAACCCCGGCGTTGCCGACGACCCGCTGGGCTTTACCTTTATCGACGACAAGCAGCGTCTGGCGCGCGACCTACTCGAGGTGCGCTTTATGATCGAGCCACAGATGGCACGCTTGGCAGCCGAGCACGCGACCAACGACCAGGTCGTCTGTATCAAAGAGCTCTGCGATGAATCCGAGCGCCTGGCCGAGGCCGGTGAGGATTACTCCGCCGCCGACACCGCGTTCCACAATGCCATTGCCGAGAGCTCCGGAAACCTCGTCGTTCCCCGCCTGATGGGCGTGCTCAAGGCATCTGTCCCCCTGTTTATTGACGTGACCGGCAAAAAGCTGGTTGAGGAAACCATCCGCACCCACCGCGGCGTGGCCGACGCCATCGCCGCGCGCAATCCCACCGCAGCGCACGACGCGATGTACCTGCATCTGGTGTACAACCGCAACATGATCGCAGAGGGAGCGCAGGAACAGAGCAAATAGACATCCGCACGGCAAGGGCGAGACTACCGTTCGCCTTTTAAAAGTGAACGTTCACCTGATTTTAGGGAATAAGGGGTGGCTATTACGCCGCTTCACCTATACTGACCTTGTATGAAAAGCAAGACTTATATAGATGAACGTTTCTTTTGAAAGGATCGCTATGTCTGATCTTATGGACAGCTTCCGTCTGGACGGCAAGGTCGCACTGGTGACCGGCGCCACCTACGGCATTGGCATGGCCATTGCCGAGGCGCTCGGAGAGGCCGGCGCCAAGATCGCCTTTAACGCCCGTCACGCCGACAAAGTCGCCGAAGCCGAGAAGCACTACCGTAAGCTGGGCTTTGACGCTCACGGCTATGTTGCCGACGTCACCGACGAGACTGTCGTCGCCGAGCTCATCGCCAAGATTGAGGCCGACTTTGGCACCACGCCCGACATCCTGGTCAACAACGCCGGCGTCATCCAGCGTACCCCGATGCTCAACATGAGCGCCGAGGACTTCCGCCGCGTCGTCGATATTGACCTCAACGCACCGTTTATCGTGTCCAAGGCCTGCCTGCCCGGTATGATCGCCAAGGGCCACGGCAAGATTATCAACATCTGCTCCATGATGAGCGAACTGGGCCGCGAGACCATCGCCGGCTATGCCGCCGCCAAGGGCGGACTCAAGATGCTCACCAAGAACATCTGCTCGGAGTTTGGCGAGGCCAATATCCAGTGCAACGGCATTGGACCCGGCTACATCGCCACGCCGCAGACCGCACCGCTGCGCGAGACGCAGCCCGACGGCAGCCGCCACCCGTTTGACCAGTTCATCATTGCCAAGACGCCGGCCGCCCGTTGGGGCACGCCCGAGGA
>URZN01000144.1 GCA_900552345.1 uncultured Collinsella sp.
ATCTACACGCGTAAGATCGTCGGCAGCGTCAGATGTGTATAAGAGACAGCTGATACCTCGACGCCCGCGGGACTGCGCGATGCGGCAATGCTTGAGCTGCTCTATGCCTCAGGTGCCCGCATCTCGGAGCTTGCGGCGCTTAACGTGGAATCCATCGCTTGGTCGGAGAGCGTGGTTCGCCTTTGGGGCAAAGGCAGCAAGGAGCGTATCGTTCCCCTGTATCGTCGCGCACTCGAGGCGACGCGCACCTATGTCGAGCAGGGGAGACCGGAGCTGCTCGCCCAGGCAAAGCACCGCGACGCTGCAGCCGGTCTGCATCCGCTGTTTATTTCTGCGCACGGTAATCGCATGAGTGCCGCTATGCTCAGGCGACGGTTCCATATGCTGGCGACGTGCGCCGGCATTCCGGCCGACATCGCGCCTCATGCGATGCGTCATACGTTTGCGACCGATCTGCTTGAGGGCGGCGCGGATCTGCGTTCGGTTCAAGAGCTGCTGGGGCATGCGAGCCTGTCCACGACGCAGATCTATACGCATCTTACGCCCGACCGGCTTAAGCGTGCCGTGACCCAGGCCCATCCCCGGGGCGAGTAAGCTGGACGGCTCGCGTTGCGCTTAGGTGTGTGGTTTTGATTGCGGGTTGGCAGAAAGAGGCAATCCTGCTATCATTCATCGGGTTGCTTCACGGCAACAGGTTTTTATCACGCACGCGCGGCTACTTCATACCGTGGTGCCCGGGCTTTGGTAGCACATGTCCGGGTTGGTTTTGGAGGATGACCCCGCGCGGAGGCAAACCACAGGAGGTTTAACATGGCTACCAAGATTAATATCCGCACCCTGCTCGAGGCCGGCTGCCACTTCGGTCACCAGACCCGTCGCTGGAACCCCAAGATGAAGCCGTTCATCTTCGGTGAGCGCAACGGCATCTATATCCTCGACCTCAAGCAGACCATCCTCGACGCCGACCAGGCCTACACCTTCGTCAAGAACGTCGCCAAGGGCGGCAACGTGCTGTTCGTCGGCACCAAGAAGCAGGCTCAGGAGGCCGTCAAGAACGCCGCTGAGCGCGCCAACATGCCTTACATCAACCAGCGTTGGCTCGGCGGCATGCTGACCAACTTCGTCACCATCCGCTCCCGCATCAACCGCATGGAGGAGCTCGAGGCCATGGTCGAGGACGGCCGTATGGCAGTGCTCCCCAAGAAGGAGCAGGCTGTGCTCGGTAAGGAGCTCACCAAGCTCCAGACCAACCTCGGTGGCGCCCGCGACATGAAGGGTCTGCCCCAGGCGCTCTTCGTCATCGACACCAAGCGCGAGGAGAACGCTATCAAGGAGGCCCAGCGCCTGAACATCCCCGTCGTCGCTCTGATCGACACCAACTCCGATCCCGACGAGGTCGAGTACGGCATCCCCTGCAACGATGACGCTATCTCCGCTGTCACCCTTATGTGCGAGCTCATGGCTGACGCCTGCCTCGCTGGCTCCGGCAAGGAGCAGGTCTCCGAGGCCGAGATGGCCGCTGAGCCCAAGGCCGAGTAAATCAGTCTTAGTTAATTCTTTTTCATCTCTTTGAAAGGAACCACAATGGCCCAGATTACCGCCGCTATGGTCAAGCAGCTCCGCGAGATGACCGACTCCCCGATGATGGAGTGCAAGAAGGCTCTCGTCGAGGCTGACGGCGACATGGACGCCGCTGTCGACGTTCTGCGCAAGAACGGCCTCGCCAAGGCTGCCAAGAAGGCTGGCCGTGAGACCAACGAGGGCGCTGTCGCCGCGTTCGTCTCCGAGGACGGCAAGACCGGCGCTCTGCTCGAGCTCTCCTGCGAGACCGACTTCGTCGGCTCCAATGCTAAGTTCACCGGCTTTGCTTCCAAGGTCGCTGAGGTTGTCGCTACCACCGAGCCTGCTGACGTCGACGCTCTGCTCGAGAAGCCGATGGGCGAGGAGACCGTTTCCTCCGAGCTCACCGAGATGATTCACATCATGGGCGAGAACATGAAGATCTCCCGTTTCGCCGCCCGCAAGGCTGAGAACGGCGCTCTCGCTTCTTACATCCACATGGGTGGTAAGATCGGCGTTCTCGTCGAGTTCGCTTTCGAGAAGGCCGAGACCGCTCAGGCTGAGTCCTTCAAGACCTTTGCTCATGACGTTGCCCTTCAGGTTGCCGCCGTCGCCCCGATTTGCGCTACCCGCGATCAGGTTCCGGCCGAGACCGTCGAGCACGAGAAGCAGATCTACATGGCTCAGGCTGCCGAGTCCGGCAAGCCCGAGGCTATCCAGGAGAAGATGGCTGTTGGCCGTCTGGAGAAGTTCTACAAGCAGTCCGTGCTCACCGAGCAGGAGTTCATCAAGGACAGCTCCCTCACCATCAAGAAGTACGCTGAGCAGGTCTCCAAGGAGCTCGGCGACACCATTACCGTCGTTGCCTTTGACCGTCTGGTGCGTGGCGAGTAAATAAGCTCTTGTAGCTGGTAATGAGCAGGCTGTGGGTTTTACTCACAGCCTGCTTTTTCATGGCTCCCCGTTAAGCCTTTGATATTATGTTATGAGTCTAATTAAAGGAGGATCGCTTTGTCCGACATCCGATATAAACGCGTGCTTCTGAAGCTCTCCGGTGAAGCGCTGATGGGCGATGGCAACTACGGCATCGACCCCAAGGTTACCGATCATCTTGCCAAGCAGGTCAAGGAGCTGCTCGCCGTTGGTCATGAGGTCGGCGTCGTTGTCGGCGGCGGCAATATTTTCCGCGGCATGGCCGGTGCCGCCGGTGGTATGGACCGCGCCCAGGCCGATTACATGGGTATGCTCGCTACCGTTATGAACGCGCTTGCCCTGCAGGATGCCTTCGAGCACAACGATGTTCCCTGCCGCGTGATGAGCGCTATCCAGATGAACGAGATCTGCGAGCCCTATATTCGCCGTCGCGCCATCAACCACCTGTCCAAGGGCAACGTCGTTATCTTTGCCGCCGGATCGGGTAATCCGTACTTTACGACTGACACCGCCGCGGCCCTTCGCGCCTGTGAGATCGGTGCCGAGATTCTGATTAAAGCCACCAAGGTTGATGGCATCTACGACAAGGATCCCGTCAAGTGCGCTGTCGCCGTCCGCTTTGACAAGATCACCTATCACGAGGTGCTCGTTCGCGGCCTGCAGGTTATGGATTCCACGGCTACGGCTCTTTGCCAGGACAACCGTATGCCCATTTTGGTCCTCAACATCGATGGCGAGGACACCGTCAAGCGCGCGCTCGCGGGTGAGCCCGTCGGCACGCTCGTCTATCAGGAGGATTAAGCATGGCAGAGAACATCACCGCCCACATGGACAAGTCACTCGAGTCCCTCAAGCATAACTTCTCCAAGGTCCGCACTGGCCGCGCCAACGCTAACATTCTGTCCGACATCACCGTCGACTACTACGGTGTTGCCACGCCCGTCACGCAGGTTGCCGCCGTTAAGACCCCCGAGGCCCACATGCTGCTTATCGAGCCGTGGGATAAGGCGCTCATCAATGCCATCGTCAAGGCTATCAGTGCCTCCGACCTGGGCATTACCCCCAACTCCGATGGTACCGTCGTGCGTCTGCCGTTCCCGGCTCCCACCGAGGAGCGTCGTCGCGAGCTCGTTAAGGAGTGCCGCGAGTACGCCGAGCAGGCCAAGGTCTCCATCCGCAACATCCGCCGCGACTTTAACAACAAGCTCGAGCGCGACGAGGAGCTCACCGAGGACGATGTTCGTCGCGAGCAGGCTAAGGTCCAGAAGCATACCGATGAGTATGTTGCCAAGGTCGAGGAGCTTCTGAAGGAAAAAGAAGCCGAGGTCATGGAGATCTAAGGTGCAATACGACGAGAACAAACTGGTCGAGTACTTTGCCGACGCCCCTGCGGGCGTCGGTTTTTCCGACCTTGACCTCAATAAGATCCCGCATCATATTTCGTGCATCATGGACGGTAACGGTCGCTGGGCCACGGCTCGCGGTCTTGCCCGCACCGAGGGCCACAAGGCTGGTATCGTCTCTCTGCGCGAGATCATTACCGCATGCGTGCGCTTGGGCGTCGACGTCCTTTCGGCCTATGCGTTTTCCACCGAAAACTGGAATCGTCCGCAGCACGAGGTCAACGTTTTGATGCATTTGTTTGCCAAGACGTTTATTGATGAGCTGCCGCTGCTTAAGCGTGAAAACGTTCGCGTTGTCTTTTTGGGCGATATTTCCGCACTGCCCAAGAAGACCCGCGATGTCTTTGAGCGCGGTCTTGCCGAGTGCGCCGACCACACCGGCATGACGCTGGCGCTTGCCGTCAATTACGGCGCCCGTGCCGAGATCACCCGTGCTGTCCGTCAGATTGTGCTCGATGTCGCCGCTGGCAAGATCGATCCTGCCTCTATCGACGATGATATGGTTGCCTCGCACCTCTACACCGCTGGGCTACCCGATCCGGAGCTTGTGATTCGCACCTCCGGCGAGCTTCGCCTTTCGAACTATCTGCTGTGGCAGGTTGCCTATTCCGAGTTTTATGTCACCGATACCTATTGGCCTGACTTTGATCGTTGGGGTCTTGTCGACGCCATTTTGGCCTACCAGGGCCGCGACCGTAGGTTTGGTGGACTGAGCAAGACCGAGGAGGCTTAATCGTGTCCGATCGTGCCAAGGCGTCTACTCCCA
>URZN01000145.1 GCA_900552345.1 uncultured Collinsella sp.
ACTCGGCACCGGACGGTTCGCGCGCCTGCCGGCACGGAGACGGGCGAGTGATGGATGGGGCACGTTCGGCGCGGCATCGGCCACGCGGCGGGCAGCGAGCGCCAGGCCGCGAGCACCATCCGAGATAAACGTCGGCATCGAGGCCTTCTCGCGCAGGGCATCGAGCGCCGCGTCGCCCAGCTCGGCCAGCCACGCGTTAACGGCACGACTGCGGATATGCGTCTGTGCCACCGAGTCAATCGTCGAATCGGGAATACGTTCGAGCATGGAGTCAGACGCATCGGCAAGCGACTCATTGATGCGGTCGGCAAGGTCGGCACGCACACGCTCCAGTTGATCGGACAGGCGGTGCCAACTGGCCAACGAGCACACTGCATCGACCATCATCGCGACCGCGACGATAAAGGCGGACAGCCGCACAATCAGCACCGGCAAATGGCCGAGCAAACCCAACACCGCCGGTTCCACTACGCGGCAAACGCACAACGCACCCAAGCCAAACGCGCAGGTCCAGTACAGGCAGATACGCCCGTGCAGGTTAAACGGCAGGTGCGAATAGTCCCAAAAGCGAGCGCCTGTTGTCTTTTCCAATAGGAGGCCCACACCGTACTCAATCACGCTGCATACGAGCGCTGCAGCGACAAACTGGCTCGAGGCATCCGGAATCCCGCGCAACAGCAGCCAGCAGGCAATGCCGCCCGCGCCATAGATGGGGCAGCACGGCCCCAGCAAAAATCCGCTGTTGGCGAAGCGTCCTTGGTTGAGCATGGCGCATACTGTCGACTCCCATGCCCAACCGCAAAACCCGTAAAAGGCAAACGAGAGCACCAGCGCCGAGAGCGGGCAGGCGGTAAGCGTCGCGCCGCCAACCGCCATATCGATCGCGGTTTCCACCGTCTACCCTCTCCTCTTTTCGCTCGATTCTTTACTCACGCTGCCGTCCGTCTCGCCCTTGCGCGGCAGACGGCAGGCGACCGTCTCGCGCAGAGCACACCATTTATCCGCCAGGCACACAATCCAAGCCTCACGACACGTCGGCGGCACCGGCACCAGTGGAAACATATGCCGCACGATAATATTCCGCTCGCGCGGCGTCAGCTCAAAATCTTCCTCGGCACGCGCCAGGGCAAAAAACGGGTGGCGAAAGCCATGCAGCCGATGGCTTGGGTCGGGATCGTGCCAGTCATAGAGAAAGTAGTCGTGCAGCAAGGCTCCGCGCAGCAACGAGGCACGGTCGACCGAAATGCCAACACGGCCCAAGCGCTCGGCAAAGGACAGGCTCGCCCGCGCAACCGAAGTTACATGTGCATAGACCGTCACGTCACCATGCTGGATAAACTCGTGCGTCAGGTCCAAGCGGCCTGCCTGGGCCAGCTGGCGGGCGGCATAGTCGACCTCGTGCGCGATTTTCTCGGCACGAACGGCATCGAACATGCTGCCTCCTTCCAGCGGCTCACGGCGGCAAGCCACGGCCCGCACGCATTGAATAAATCATCATCGAATGTATCAGTATGGCATCGGACAAAACGTTTTGCCCCGCCAGTTGGCGAATTACCGCGCCGCCGTCACATATCAAACGCCAAAATGTGCGAGACTGTTTTGTGCAATTGTGCCGGCCGAGGGAGCGCCGGCGCTCGATTCGCATGGAGTAACCCACAACGATGCTGCTTACGCAAACGACAACGCCCGAGGACGTCAAGGCTCTTAATCGCGCTGAGCTCCCGCAGCTCTGCGATGAGATTCGCCACGCCATCCTCGAAAGCTCCGCCGCTGTCGGCGGACACGTTGCACCCAACCTGGGCGTCGTTGAGCTCACGGTCGCGCTCCATCGCGTGTTTAACTCCCCCACCGACAAGATTGTCTTTGACGTGTCGCACCAGACCTACGCCCACAAGGCGCTGACCGGGCGCGCGTACACCTATATCGACCCGGAGCGCTTTGGCGAGGCCTCTGGCTTTGCCAATCCCGACGAGTCCGAGCATGACCTGTTTGCCATGGGCCATACCTCCACGTCGGTGAGCTTGGGCTGCGGCCTTGCCCACGCGCGCGACCTGGCGGGTGACACGTATAACGTCATTACTGTTATTGGCGACGGCTCGCTTTCGGGCGGCCTGGCGTTTGAGGGCTTTAACAATGCCGCCGAGCTCGACAGCAACCTGATCATCATCGTCAACGATAACGACCAGTCCATTGCCGAAAACCACGGTGGCCTCTATCGCAATCTGGCCGAGCTGCGCGCCAGCAACGGCACCTGTGAGCGCAACGTTTTCCGCGCACTGGGGCTCGACTATCGCTACCTGGACGCCGGTAACGATGTGTTGGCCCTAGTCGACGCGCTGCAGGAACTGCGCAATATCGATCATCCCATCGTGCTGCACGTCTCGACCGCCAAGGGCAAGGGCTTTGAGCCAGCCCAGAGCGATCCCGAGCACTGGCATCATGTGGGGCCCTTCGATATGGCAACCGGCCGCAAACTTTGCCCGGGCCACCCGAGCGAGCCCGCACCGCGCACCTATGCCGACATTACGGGCGAGGCCCTGAGCGCTGCCATCGAGCGCGATCCGCAGGTCGTGGGCATCACGGCCGCCACGCCCTACATCATGGGCTTTACACCCGAGCTTCGCGCTGCGGCAGGCAAGCAGTTTGTCGACGTGGGCATTGCCGAGGAGCACGCCGTGACCTTTGCCACCGCGCTTGCACGCTCGGGCGCCAAGCCAGTCTTTGGTGTGTACGGCACGTTTTTGCAGCGCGCCTACGACGAGCTGTGGCACGACCTGTGCCTCAACGACGCTCCTGCAACCATCCTGGTGTTTGGCGCGTCGATCTTTGGCACCACGTCCGAGACGCACCTCTCGTTCTTTGATATTTCCATGCTGGGCGGACTTCCCAACATGCGCTACCTAGCGCCGGCCTGCATGGAGGAATACCTGTCCATGCTGAGCTGGTCGCTCAACCACCGCGAGCATCCCGTGGCAATCCGCGTACCGGGCATCGGCCTGGTAAGCCGCCCCGATCTGGCGCCCGCCGAGGGCACCGGCTACAGCGTCGTTCGCTACAACGTGGTGCGCCAGGGTCGCGACGTTGCCGTGCTCGCGCTCGGCGATTTCTTTGAGCTGGGCGAGCGCGTGGCAAACCGTCTGACTGCCGAGTACGGTATCGAGGCCACACTCGTCAACCCGCGCTTTACAACCGAGCTCGACCGCGAGTTCCTCGACAGCCTTGCCGCCGAGCATCACGTTGTTGTCACCCTCGAGGACGGCATCTTGGACGGCGGCTGGGGTGAGCGCGTGGCATGTTATCTAGCATGCACGCCGTTGCGCACGCGCACCTTTGGCATCGCCAAGGGCTTTCCCGACCGCTATGATCCCAACGAGCTGTTGGCGCAATCCGGCATGACGGTCGAGAACATGGCCGCCGAAGCCGTAAGGCTACTCAACGAGTAAAAAACCTCCGCAAGGGGAGCACCCCTGCGGAGGTTTTTATTTTCGCGACGCGATTATCTCAATCTGTAACATCTAGGGCCCGAATTCCCGTCTAACTGTTACAGATTGAGACATTCAAATCCCCCTAAGAAGAAAATCTCGATCTGCAACAGTTAGAACCCATTTCCTCGTCCACCTGTTACAGATCGAGACATTCGAATTCCCCTGAAGATAAAATCTCGATCTGTAACAATTGCTCGGCAAAAACGGCTGCAGATGTTACAGATCGAGACAAAGCAGCAAGGCAATTAGCGGTAGCTTAGCTTGAGAATCTCGACGACGTCGGGGTCGGTCAGTGTTACGGGGTCGTGGCTAAACAGGACGCCGTTGGTCGTCAGAGCGTTGTGCGCGATGGCCGGCAGTTCTTCGACTGTAATCCCCCACTCGCTCATGGCGAGGTCTGCCACATGGCAAGCCTCCATCAGGCGCGTTAGCTCAACCACAAAATCGTGCGGATCATCCGCGGCGGCAGTACCCATCAGACGCGCCATGTCGATGTAGCGCTCGGGTGCGGCACCGTGATCGATCATCCACGTGTGATAGGCACGGGCGATCATAATGAGACCGGCACCGTGCGGCAGGTCGTGATGATGCGCGCTCATGCCGTGCTCAAGACCGTGCGAGCCCGTGGTGCCCGAGGCATCCATGGCGTAACCGCCGAGCGTGTTGGCAAACGCAAGGCTCGAGCGCGCCTCCAGGTCATCGCCATTATTGACGCACGTAGGCAGCGCCATGGCAGCACGCCGGATGCCTTCACGGCAAACCATGTCGCCCATGGGCGTGTTGGTGTTCGACACATAGCACTCAACGCAATGGAACAGGGCGTCGAATCCCTGATAGGCGGTCAGGCGCGCCGGGACGCTCACCATGAGCTCGGGATCAACGATCGAAAGCACCGGGAACAGGCGCTGATCGCCCAGACGAAGCTTCTCGTCATTGTCCTCGCAGGACAGGACACCGCCCGCATCGACCTCGGAGCCGGTACCCGCCGTGGTGGTCACGCAAACAAGCGGCAGCGGATCGTTAGGGATCGGCAGGCCGAGCGCGGTGCCACCATTCACAAAGTCCCAAATGTCACCGGGACACTCGTTACCTTCGGTATCGGCATGCGGGTTGGCCGCCACCGCGCAGATGCCCTTGCTGCCGTCCATGACCGAACCGCCGCCAAGC
>URZN01000146.1 GCA_900552345.1 uncultured Collinsella sp.
CGAGATAGGCTCCGGTCTCGTGGGCTCGGAGATGTGTATAAGAGACAGCGGCTACCTCATGATGAGCGAGGCCTCCGAGATCGACTGGTCCGACGTGTCGCAGGGTTTCCCGGCGTTCATGATTGTCGCCGGCGTGCCCTTTACCTACTCCATCTCTGCCGGCATTGGTCTGGGCTTTATCGCCTACGTGATCGTCGCGCTCTTTAAGGGCGAGGCTTCCAAGATCAAGCCGCTCATGTGGATCGCGGCCCTCGCCTTCCTCGTCTACTTCTTTGTAGCGTAACGGCAAAGCTGCCAAAGAAGAACACCAAAGCGCGGAGTCGCATCGAGCGGCTCCGCGCTTTTCTTTTAAAGCCAGGCAACGCACGGACGCGCGATGTTTTGCTTCCCAAGTTTTGGACATTTTGCCCTCCAAACGGCACTACCGCCGGCTACATCCTGCAGATATGCTGGGCTTAATCGCATAGGCCCTATGAGGATGGGAGTAACCATGGCCGCCTTGTTCACGACCCCCAAGCGCAATGACAAAACCTCTGGGGCCCATTTTGTCGAGCCCGACGTGTGCCGTCGCACGCTGCTCGCACACGGCAGCTGGCGCCGCGTGACGCGCCGCATCGTCTGCGGCCTGGCCTGCGCGCTCACGGTGAGCTCGCTGCTCATGCCGAGCGTCTCGCTCGCGGCCGAGTGGGTGGACGTCGGCGGCACCCAGTACAACTCCGGCACCGCGGCAGGCGACGAGGCCGGCACCTGGAGCTGGGACGGCGCCGATGACATGAAGCTCAACGGCTATAACGGCGGTGTAATCCAGGCTGCGGGCAAGCTCAACATTGCGTACGAGGGCAAGAACACCGTGAAAACCGAGCCCGATTACACCGGAGCCGCCATCAAAGCGCAGGATGGCACTAGCCAGAAAGCAGAGTTGAACATAACGAGCTCGAATAGCACGGATGAGCTCAATGTGACAGCCGAGGCCGATGCAATTAAATCCACAGGCGACCTCTCCATTTCTGGCCCAGGCACCGTGAACACCACAAGCACTACTTCCGACGGAATTGAGGCAAAGGGCGATCTCTCTATCGCGGGCTCGGGAACCGTGAATGCAACGGGCGGTACCGAAGGCATCCAATCCAAGGGCAAGACCACTATCGATTCCTCTGGCACAGTTATCGCTAAAGGAGGCGAAGGTTACGGCATCGCCGCGGGCAGTGATCTGACCATCAAAGGCGGTGGCAAGGTAGAAGCAAGCTCGATAGAAGAAGCGGCGATTTGGGCTGACGGCAACATCGACATCTCGGGCGGCAGCCAGGTCAAGGCGAACTCCGAGGGAGATCTTGCCGTCGACACTGAGGGTAGTCTCACGGTCACGAACGCCTCCCTTGACGCAAGCGGTGTTGAATATGGTGTCTATGCCTACAAGGGCGTTACGCTCGATGGCGCAACCGTGACGGTCCGTACAAGCGCGAGCGGTGGCCAGGCTATCGCCCTCATCACTGACGGGGACGACATCGTCATCAAGAATGGTTCCATCGTGGACGCGTTCGCGGAAGGCAAATTCTCGGTTGCAATCTCTACCAGAAACCACCAGCCAAACGTCGCTGGCGGCCACATCTACATCAGCGACTCCGTTGTTAAGGCTATAGCCCGCTATGTCGAGACCGGTGGCGATGGCCCCGATCACTACAGCAACGACCAAAGCGGCGCGGTCATCCCTGAGCCTAGGGGTCTGAACATCGGTATCTTCGCCCAGACCTACGAGGGCATCACGCCCGCGAGTATCTCGATCGTCCGCAGCAAGCTCACGGCCGAGGGAGACACGGCGGCAATCTTCGCTCTTGCCATAAGCGAGGACGGCAAGGCGATCGGTACCATCGAGATTGAAGGCGCTCCCATCCAGACGCCCGCAGGCGGCAAGATCATTAACTATCGCTACGAAGAAGAGTACGGCTCCAGCATCTCCTACGAGGCGGGTCAAACCATCGGCACGGGCGACGCCACGGTCGACTCCCCCTACGACGAAGCTGTCGCCAAGAGCACGGTCATCGTTCCTCCCGAGGAGACCAAACCCGAGGAGAAGCCCGGCGAGACCAAGCCCGAGGGTTCCAAGTCCGAGGGCACGAAGACGACCAAGACCGTTGCAGTTGCAGCCACGGGAGCCAAGACCACCGGCAAGCTCGCGGCAACCGGCGACGCCTCGAGCGCAGCCATCGTGGCAGCCGCCCTTGCGGGAACAGCCGCCATCGCCGCAGGCGCCGTGGTGAGCCGCAAGCGCTCGTAAACACTTTTTCGCACGGGACGGGTGGATCGCGGCCCTTGCCTTCCTCGTCTACTTCTTCGTAGCGTAAGGGCAAGGCTGCAAAAGCTGAACAATAAAGCGCGGAGTCGCCATGCGGCCCCGCGCTTTTCTTTTAGCGCCGGTCCCTGCGCCGGCGTGCGGCCTATTTCTCCCCCATTTTGGCCATTTTGCCCTCCAAACGGCACTACCGCCGGCAACATCCAGCAGATACGCTGAATCTAGTCGTATAGGCCCTATGAGAACGGGAGCAACCATGGCAGCCTTGTTCACGACCCCCAAACGCAATGACACTACCGCCGGAACCCATGTTGCCGAACCCGACGTTCGCCGTCGCATAGGACTCGCGCACGGCAGCTGGCGCCGCGTGACGCGCCGCATCGTCGCGGGCGCCGTGTGCGCGCTCACGGTGAGCTCGCTGCTCATGCCGAGCGTCTCGCTCGCAGCGGAATGGGTCAAGGTCGGCGGCAACAAGTACAACACCGCGGCGAGCGACGAGGCCGGTACCTGGTCGTGGGACGGCGCCGACGACTTGAAGCTCAACAACTATAACGGCGGCGAGATCCAGGCCGCAGGCAAGCTCAACGTGAATTACTCGGGAACCAACATCGTCACTGCCGAATGGATCGAAAGCATCAACGTTTCTCATGGCACTAACGAGAATGCCGAGCTCAATATCCAAGGCGACGAGGGCGGCACGCTCAGCGTGACATCTACTGAGGACGCTATCCTCTCCACGGGTAATATCAACATCGACGGAGCCGGATCCGTCAACGCCACGAGCACTGGGTTTGATGCCATCAATGCCGGAGGTGATCTCGCTATCAAAGGTTCGGGCAACGTCAACGCCACGGGTGCATCGGATGGCATCAGGGCAAACGGCAATATCACGATTGACGACAGCGGAGCCATCACCGCCAGGGCTACCAAGGACAAGGGTATTGGAGCCGACAAGAACCTCACCATCAAGGGTGGCGGGACGGTCGAGGCAAGCTCAGCCGATGGTGAGGCCCTTTGGAGCAGCGGCAATATCAACATCTCGGACGGCAGCCAGGTCAAGGCAAGCTCCGAGAAAGACGCTGCCGTCGAGGCCAAGGGCAGCCTCGCAGCCACAAACGCCTCCCTCAACGTAAACGGTGTTGAATATGGCGTCTATGCCCACAAGGGCATCACCCTCGATCATGCAAACGTGACGGTCCGTGCAAGTAAAGGCAAATACGGTGGCGCCAACGCCCTCTTCACCTACCAGGACGACATCGTCGTCAAGAACGGCTCCACCGTGGACGCGTTTGCGGAAGGCGAGGTTTCGGCTGCATTCTCCACCAGAAACGATCGACCCAACGAGAAGGGCGGCCACATCTACATCAGCGACTCCGTTGTCAAGGCCATAGCCCGCTATGTCGAGAACGGCGACGGCCCCATCCCCTACAGCGAAAACCAAGATGGCGAGACGAGGCGCGAACCCCAAGGCGAGAACATCGGCATCATCGCCCAGACCAGCGAGGGCGTCACACCCGCAGTCATCTCGATCATCCGCAGCAAGGTAACGGCCGAAGGAGATACAGCGGCAATCTTTGCCCGTGCCATGAGCGCTGACGGCAAGACAATCGGCACCATCAAGATTGAGAACGCCGCCATCCAGACGCCCGAAGGCGGCAAGGTCATTGACTATCGCAAGCTCCGTGACGGCATCTACGAGGCAGGCCAGGCCATCGGCACGGGCGACGCCACGGTCGACTCCCTCTATATCAAAGCAGTCGCCAAAAGTACGACCATCGCACCTCCCGAGGTAGCCAAGCCGGAAGACCCCAAGCCCGACGAGACCAAGCCCGCAGAAAGCAAGCCCGCGGAGTCCAAGCAGAACCCCAAGCCTGAGGGCTCAAAGCCGACCAAGGCCGTTGCGGCTTCAACCACGAAAGCCAAGACTACCGGCGTGCTCGCGGCAACCGGCGACACCTCGGGTGCGGCCATCGTGGCAACCGTCCTTGCGGGAACAGCCGCTATCGCCGCAGGCACCATGGCGAGCCGTAAGCGTTCTTAAACGCCTCTGCGCACATGGCAGCTCCCGCGAAGGCCCCGAGCCCCAGCACCGTTTAACAACGCCACCGCCGAGCTCCCCTCCGGCGGTGGCGTTTTCCATATGAGTCCGCAGGGGATGCACGAGATTGTCTTTGGTCTAGCCCAACCGGCATACGCTGGCGTGCGACAATTGGGGCTGCCGATATCACAACACTGAGAGAAGCCCGTCATGGAAGCGCATCAAAAGCAGATAACCGTTTATTCGAATCATACGGAAAGCGCGCCTGTCATCTACCTTCCTGTGGTCGTGGGCTGTCTCTTATACACATCTGACGCTGC
>URZN01000147.1 GCA_900552345.1 uncultured Collinsella sp.
CCCCCGGTGGGGCCCCACCCATGCCCACGGCATAGGCCCGCCAGAGCTAGAGGGACTTCGTCATTCTTGTCTGGTAACTCTCAAATAAAGCGCAGAAAGTGTGGAAGAGCGCCGAACGATCCTGCTGAACTCGTCGCCAACCGGCGTCAACCAGTGTGGAGATGGTTCAAGCAGGCATCCTGTTCGAAAAATGCCGTATTAATTGATTTCGACCAAAATTCGACCAAGATTGAAAGTCAAAAAAGAAAGCAGCTCAGAGGAACAATACCTCTGAGCTGCTAAAAGTCTTGGTCGCGGGGGCAGGATTTGAACCTACGACCTCCGGGTTATGAGCCCGGCGAGCTACCAGACTGCTCCACCCCGCAATGTCTGGGCGCCTCATGTGCGCAAGAAGGTATATTACGTGGGAGTTCGGTAAACGGCAAGGAAAATCTCGTAGAGCATAATTCCTTCATATTTAAAACCCCTCAGCCCATATCGCCGTGAACGAATCGCAGCCGAGCGCCGTCGACGGCGCGTATACAATGGTGCGCGTCCTTTTATGCCAACACCGGGAGTAGACATGCTGCTCGCTATCGATATGGGAAACACGCAGACGGCCATGGGCCTGTTTGACGGAAACGAGCTGGTGCAGTCGTGGCGCATGCCCACCGACCGCTCCTATACCGCCGACGAGATCCATGTGCGCCTGATGGGCTTCTTTAAGATGTACGGCCTTTCACTCGATGCGGTCGACGCGATCGCCTTTGCCGGCGTGGTGCCGCAGCTCTCGCGCGAGTGGCACGCCGTGGCCGACCGCATTGCCGCGGACGCCATCGTCATCGGACCGCAGACGGCCGCCGTGACCAAGCTGCGCGCGGCGCGTCCCCAGACCGTAGGTGCCGATCGCGTCGCCAACGCCATCGCAGCCGAGACTTTCTACGGCGCGCCGGCGATCGTGGTGGACTTTGGCACCGCAACCAATATCGATGTCATCGACGAGGACGGCTATTACATTGGCGGAGCGATCGCGCCGGGCATCCGCATCTCCATGGACGCGCTTGCCGCCCGAGCCGCCAAGCTCGCCAGCGTGCCGCTCGAGGCGCCCGAGCACGCCATCGGCCGCGACACCGAGGAATGCATCAAGGTCGGCGCCGTGGTGGGCGCTGCCGCCATGGCCGAGGGCCTGGTCGCGCGCATGAAGCGCGAGCTGGGCCGCGACGATGCCACCGTTATCGCCACGGGCGGTCTCGCCGGCATCGTCGCCGATTCGACCGATGCCTTCGACGTGGTCGATGGCCAACTCACCATTAAGGGCATCTGCGAAATCTATCGCCGCATGCAGGAGCTGGGATAGGGCGGGAGCTTAAGTCGAGCACGGGCACGAGCGGCGAACTAGGCAACGCATTGGTCCTATTCCTCAAAATCGAAAATTTTTTAGTTTTGAGGAGTAGGACTTTCTGCTACGTCTCACCGCACAGCCACCTCGCCAGGTCCACGATCTGCACCCCATTGCGGTCCGTGGCCTCGTGATGCGTGCGGGCGAGAATCATCTTGGGGTACGCGTCGCCAATGCTCAGCAGTGGTGAAATCTCGCGTTCAAATGTCTTATCCGAGCTGATGTCGTCGCTCACCTGAATGTAGAGCTTCTCGCTTCGCTTGATTGCTACAAAGTCTATTTCCTTTTTATAGAGTACGCCGACGTATACCTCGTATCCGCGGCGCAGCAGCTCGATGGCCACCATGTTCTCGTACACGCGACCCCAGTCCATATCGCGTGTACCGAGCAGTGCGTATTTAAACGCATGGTCCGCCAGATAGTACTTCTCGCCGCTCTTAAGGTATTTTTTGCCGCGAATGTCGTATCGACGAACTTTATAGAAGGCAAACGCATCGCACAGGTACCCCGTGTACGTGCCGACGGTCTTGTTCGTAATCTTTAGCCCATCCGCATTTAATGCATCAGTAATGTTGCGTGCCGACGTAATGTTGGAAACGTTGTCCATCATGTAATCGGCAATGCGCAGCAGCGCCGATTCGTTTCTCACGTTATGCCGCTGCACGATATCTCTCACAATGAGCGTCTTAAAGACGTTGGAGAGATATTGATAGCGCTGCTCCTGCAGTGGATAAGGGTAAGAGCCAGACATGCCGCCGGTTCTCGCGTACTCATCGAAGTCGCGGTCGACCTCGCTCTCGTCGCCATAGAGACGATACTCCTCAAACGAGAATGGGAAAACCTCGATCTCGAAGGTGCGCCCCGTAAAGAGCGTTGACAGATCGCTCGACAGCAAAAAGGCGTTCGATCCGGTGATGAAGATGTCGTACTGCTCGGATGCGTGAAGGCTGTTGATCGCACGCTCAAAACCGTCGCACATCTGAACTTCATCGATAAGCAGAAAGTTATGCTTGCCGGCCACTCGATGCTCTTTTACATAGGTGAGCAACGCGTGATACTCGAGCAGGTTCTCGAACTCATCGAGGTTGTAGTTGATATGGATGACATTCGAATTGGACAGATTCGCCTCCACGTAATCGCGGAGGGCCTCGAGCAATTTTGACTTACCGCTACGGCGGATGCCCGTTATGACCTTGATGTCCGGCACGCCAATAAGGCTCGTCAACGTGTCCATATATGACGTTCTATTGATGAGTTTCATTGGGGCCTCCTCGCGGTCTTTTATCGCTATTCCTCAAAAACGAAAATTTTTCAGTTTTGAGGAATAGGCTCTGTAGCGAATATACCTCGCGAAAGGCCGAGCCGCCTTAATCCTATTCCTCAAAAACGAAAATTTTTCAGTTTTGAGGAATAAAGCGCTGGCAACCCATTCCCCAGGCAAGCGAAACCCTCCCCGGTGCAAGCCTGAACTGCACCCCAAAACCTGGACGGCTTAAATAAGAACTACGCCGCAAGGGACTGTCTCCGGAACTCCTCCGGGGTCAGTCCCTTCAGTTTAACCTGGCGCCTCCTCGTGTTCCAATGGACCACGAAGTCGTCGAGGTCCGCCTTGAAGGACTCGAAGTCCGGCCACGTCCTTCCGCGGAAGAACTCGTCCTTGATGTGGCCGAACACCTGCTCCGTCGCGCCGTTGTCGATGCAGTTGCCCTTCCGGGACATGCTCTGCACCACGCCGGCCTCCTCCAACCGCCTGCACCAACCGGCCTGCTGGTACTGCCAGCCCATGTCCGAGTGCAGGACCGGCCTGGAGCCCTTGGGCTTCTTGGACACGAGCTGGTCGAGCAGCTCGTGCTGCTGAGCCATGTTGGGGTGCAGCGACGTGGACCAGGCGACGATCTCCTTGCTGCCGAAGTCGTAGACCGGCGCGAAGTAGGCCTTGCCCCAGGGCTGCTTGAACTCGGTGACGTCGGTGCCCATCTTCTCCCACGGCCCGTCGGCGGCGAAGTCGCGCCCGATGACGTTCTCGAAGGTCTTTCCGACCTTGCCCCTGTACGAGTTGTACCTGTGGTAGTCGGTCTCGCGGCGGATCCCGCAGCTGATGCCCATCTCGTGCATCATCTTGAGCGCCGTCTTGTCGGCTATGCGCACGCCTTGCTCGGCTCGCAGGCACATGGCGATCTGCCTGTGGCCGCACCCGTTGGCGGTGCGCGAGAATATCTCGGCGGCGGCCTCCCAGAGCTCGGGCCTGGTGGGAGCCTTCGGGTGCGACAGCGCGTAGTAGTAGCTGGACCGGGCCATGCCGGCGCACTCCAGCAGGCGCCCCGGCCCGTGCTCCTCTTCGCGCAGGACCCTCACGGCCTCGACCTTCGCCCTGGTCAGAGCCCGTCCCTCTCGACCAGGGCACGCAATTTTTTTAGGTAGGCCACCTCGGTCTCGAGCCTTCGGCAGCGCTCCTCGAGCTCCTCCTCGCGGGTCCGCGGCCTCGCCTTGGAACCGCTCGGCCGGCCCTTGGGCCTCGGGCGCAGGGCCTCCGCGCCGCCCCGGCGGTAGAGCGCGCACCATCTCTTGAGCGGCGACATCGACATTATGCCGAACGCCGCCATCGCCTCGGCCTTCGTCATGCCGCCGTCGACCACGGCGGAGGCTGCGGCGACCTTCTGCTCGTATGTGTACCTGGCCTGCTTGCCGTCCATGGATAGCAGCACCTCGCTTCCGAACGACCGGTATACGCAGAGCCATTGTCTCACGGTTCCGCGCGGGACCGACAGCGCCTTCGCCGCAGACTTGTAGCCGTGGCCTCGCTCGAAGAGCCCGATCGCCGCCTTCCTGGCCTCGATGTCGTGCTTCACCCTCAAGTCGACACGCATAAAAAGCCTCCCATTTCTCATGTCCAAGAAATGGGAGGCAGTTCAGCCGAGGAGGGCTTTGTTGTCATCGTTATCTTTGAGCGTGGGCGCCCTGCGTTACAGCCCGCGAATGCGCACGGCCTCGGGCGGAAACTCTTGCTCGCCGGCATCGGTCTTGATGGTCGCGCGGCCCCAGATGTCCAGGCCCGCAAACACACCGACCGCAAGCGGCAAGCCGTTGGGCGACACCGCCGCAACTTGGCGGCCCAGCAGCGGCACCATGTCGAAGTACTCGCCCAGCACGGGAGCCAGCGGCCCTGCGGCGCCTTGCGGCGTGTTGGCAACAACCGCCCAGGCGTCCACGCGGGCCAGCATGGCGGCGGCCAGCGCCTCGACCAGCGCTT
>URZN01000148.1 GCA_900552345.1 uncultured Collinsella sp.
TCGGGTTTTCCGCGCGAAATCCAGCACGAGAGCTCACAGGTGTCAGGGAGCTCGGTCGTCTCGTAGCCTTCGAGATCATAACGGTCGCCGATGGTTTTTACACGTGAACTGGGAGCGACGATGCAGTGTGCCGTTCCCTTCCTGAGGGCGTCGAACGCCTCATCGGCGGATTGGTATTCGGTCACGGTCGCTGTGGGGAACAGACTTTCGAGTACATTTCGGTTGATAAACGATGATTTGGTGCAGGCGATGTTCTGAAGGTCTTTGTTCAGGTTGCCGCCGGTGTGGATGGCGGTGAGGGACACGGTTCCCAACGATACCGACTGCACAACGCCAGATTGCTCGGCAAACCAGTAATCTCGGTATACCGGCAGCGCAGCGTCGATGCTTCCCTTTGACAGGGCCTTTGACATCATCTTGTAGCTATCAAAGGCGACGGTTTTGACCGTAATGCCAAATTTATCGTGCAACGTCGTCGCAAGCGATGCGAGCGAGCCTTCCATTTTGCCGTCTTCGTCTTCGTTGCAGTAGGGGAGTTTGCCCGTAATGTAGCCGAGCGTGATGGTGTTGCCATTTGCTTTGAGCCAGGAACGTTCGGGGCCGTTGAGCGATGATGAACCGCTGTTTTGGGCCGAGTAGTTAGATTTGACTTCGTCGATATAGCGTGGGTTGACGCGGGCGATTGCCGACATGGCGGCATTGATGTCGTCCATCAGGTCGGGGCGGCTTTTGGGGACGACAAAATAGTAGTCGCTCGAACCAATGTAGAACATGGGGGAGGCGCTGGGCGACGAGGTCGTGTCGTTCATAATGATGGCATCGACCTCGTTGTTTGCGAGCGCGTCAAAGAGGGCACCGCCAGTGTCGATTTCTTTATAGGTGCAGGTAATGCCTTCGTTGGCGAGCCACTGCTGGCCAACGAAGGTTTGCATAACGTCGGGGTTGTAGCCGATGGTAAGGCCTTGGAGCGCTTGGGGGCCGCCCTTGGCCAGATCGTCGCGATCGGGCTTGGCGTAGATGTAGTAGCGCTCGGTGCCCTCGGGGTTCGAGGAAAAGAGCAGCTTTTGGGCGCGTTCCTCGGAGTAGGAGATGTTAGGCATAAGGTCGATTTCGCCTGCCTCGAGCATGTCCATAAGCTCGGTGAAGGTGCCGGAGACGTATTCGTACCGCCAGCCGGGCGTGTAGTACGACAGGGTCTGGAGGTACTCGTAACCCCATCCCGAGAGACGCTCGCCGGGGGTGCCGTCCTGGAAGCCCTCGTTGTTGACGAGCCAGCCGACGCGGACCGTTTTGACCTGCTGATCGGAGTCGGCGGCAAAGGCAGGGGCGGGCGCGACGGCGCTCAGTACGGCGAGCGCGGTAAGCGCGGCGGCCAGGGTGCGACATATAACTGAACGAAGGACAGTGGCAGCTCTCACATGCAATCCTAACGAATCGAGACATTACCGCATAAGGATACCAGCTCAGCCTGCCCAGGCGGCAGCTGCACCGCTAAACGCTCCCGCCCGGCAGTTGGGGACAGTCCCTTTCTGCCGGCACAAAAGGAACGTCCCTAACTGTCGGTTGTGGGACAATACCGAGCGAACGTGATTGGTCGTCCGTGGAAAGGGTCACGATGAACAGGTTGAGGACGCTTGCCGACGTACTGCGACAGGCTGGCTTTGCACGCATCACGGGCCTGTTTCTTATCTTTTACCTGCTGTGCTCGACGGCTGTCTGGCTGTCCGAGCCTACGACCCTCACCTTTGGCGATGGACTTTGGTTTAGCTTTGAGACGGTCTCGACCATCGGCTTTGGCGACATTCCGGCCGAAACACCGGTTGCCCGCGCTATTACCGTCGTCTTGAGCGTTATCAGCATCTTCTACATCGCCATGCTCACGGGCGTGGCGGTGAACTACTGCAATACGCTTATCAAGATGCGTCAAAAGGACACCATGGCGCGTTTTATGGATGATCTGGAGCATTTGGAAGAGCTCGATCGTGATGAGCTTGCCGATCTTTCGCGTCGCGTGCGCGAGTATCGTCGACGCCAGCGCTAGAACGGGCGCCACGCGTCACGATGAGGGGGACTGAATATGAATATCACCGTGTATCTGGGTGCCAGTGTCGGCAATGATCCGGCATTTCTGCCCGCGGTGCAGGAGCTAGGCAACTGGATTGGCGCCAACGGGCACGCGCTGGTATACGGCGGGTCCAAATCGGGCCTGATGGGTGCGCTCGCCAATAGCGTACTCGAGGCAGGTGGACACGTGACGGGTGTGGAGCCGAGCTTTTTTATCGAGGCCGAGTTTCAACATGACGGTATCGACGACCTTATCGTGACGAGTGATATGGCGGAGCGCAAGGCCAAGATGATTGAGCTCGGCGATGCTTTCATCGCCTTTCCCGGCGGGACGGGCACGCTCGAGGAGATTGCCGAGGTCATGTCCGCGGTGCCGTTGGGACACCTGAGTGCTCCGTGCATCCTGTATAACCTGGACGGTTACTACAACGACCTTAAGGCGCTGCTCGAGCACATGATTGATAAGGGCTTATCGAGCCCACGGCGCCAGCAAGGCATTTACTTTGCCGAGGATCTGTGCGAAATCGCATCAATTATCAACGGATAAGCCTTGAGCCTGTCCCGCCGTGCTTCCCGTTGGCTCCGTTTGCGGCGCAGACGGTTGGCTTGACTGGGTCACACTTGCTCTACAATAAAACGTATCTATGTCGACTTTGACCGCGGGAGGACCCGATGGATAAGCTCGCTAAACCCACGAACCGAGCGCTGTTTTTGGTCAGCGTTGCCGTGACCGGCGCACTCGCGGGTGCCGCAGTCTGGCTGTTCTTTTTTGCGATGGAGCACGGTATCGACTATCTATGGACCGAGATTCCGCACGCGCTGGGCGCCGCTTCGCCCGAGCTCGCCAGCGGCCCGTTTGGCTTTCTGCCGTACCCGTTTTTTGTCTGCCTGCTGGGCGGCCTGTTAATCGGTCTGTACGAAAAGATGACAGGCACCAAGACCGATGACCTCAACCAGGTGATGGCTAAGGTCAAGCAAGATGGGCGCTACCCGTACGACAATCTGGGCAAGCTTTCGCTCGCAGCATTGCTGCCGCTGCTGTTTGGCGGAAGTATTGGACCGGAGGCCGGCCTGACCGGCGTTATCGCGGGTCTGTGCAGCTGGGTCGGCGACCGCATGCGTCGCTTTGGCGCCGAGTTTAGGGAGCTCACGCTGCTGGGTACCCAGGCTGCCCTGACGGCGCTCTTTACCGCGCCCGTTTTTGGCTTTGTGGCACCGCTTGCCGGTAGCGCCGATGGCCGGGGCGAAGACGCCGACGATGAGTCCGCGTCCGGCGAGATCACGATCAAGCTGCCCAAGGCACAGAAGACCGTGGTCTACGGCATTGCGATTGCCGGCGGTCTGGGCACCTATCTGCTGCTCGGCCAGCTCATGGGCGGCGGCATGGGCATGCCCAGGTTCGAGTCCGCCGAGGTGGGCAACCTGGAACTTACCTGGCTCATTCCGCTGGCGTTGGTTGGCACCGCTTGCGGCTGGCTGTACTTTGTCTCCGAGCACGCAAGCGAGGCGCTGTCCCATGCAATAGGGGAGCGCCCTGTCGTTAAGGCTATGCTGGCCGGTCTGGCGCTCGCCATCTGCGGCACGGTCCTGCCCTACACCATGTTTGCCGGTGAGACCCAGGCCGATGTACTTATGGAGACCTACCTCACCATTCCCGCCGGCGTACTTATCGCGACCGGTCTGGTTAAGGCCATGTTGACGCCTGCCCTCATCAACCTTGGTTGGCGCGGCGGCCACTTCTTCCCGGTTATCTTCTCGGGCGTAAGCCTGGGCTATGGCCTTGCTGTCCTCACCGGCGTAGATCCGGTCTTTTGCGTCGCCGTCTGCACGGCATCGACGATGGGCGCCGTCATGCGTCAGCCGGTCATGGTCGTGGGCCTGCTGCTCATGTGCTTCCCACTCAAGGGTATCGTCTGCATGATCATCGCGGCTGTCATCGCCGCCGGTATCCCGCTACCCAAGCCGCTGCGCAAGTAGTACGGTGGCGCACGCCAGGGACATGCCGTTTGCCACGGATTTGCGGGGAGGGGCGGCGATCGCGCCCTTCGTGGATTGAGACTCGCGTGACTACAGGTCGCGTGCTCGATAGACCTTGGTGCTGACGGTGCAGCTGATTGCACAGAGCGCGAGGGCCAGTACGGCAATTCCTGCGCACAGACCGCTAAGGACGGCAGGATCGGGATTCGCTCCGGCAATCGACATGAGCCAGTTGCTAATGGGGTTGGAAGAGCTCAGCATCGCCATGGTACCGCAGCCCATCAGGGTAAACAGGCCGACGGAAAGGCGCAGCGCCTCCATGTGTCCAAATCGGAAGAATATCGGCTGTGCCAAAAACACCATCATGAGGGAGATGAGCATCGACGCCGCCGAGGCAGTTGCGATTTCAAAGATCGTCTGGCCTGTCGAAGGGATGCCCATGTGGTCGAAGAACGGAAGGGCGATGATGTTCAAACTGTCTCTTATACACATCTCCGAGCCCACGAGACCGGAGCCTATCTCGT
>URZN01000149.1 GCA_900552345.1 uncultured Collinsella sp.
CTACACGCGTAAGATCGTCGGCAGCGTCAGATGTGTATAAGAGACAGACTTTGTCATGGGCGCCAACATCGCCGGCTTCCTGAAGGTCGCCGACGCCATGCTCGCCCAGGGCGTCTGCTAATTCTTCGCTCGACATAGCATGTGATGAGGCTCCCAGCTATCTGGCTGGGAGCCTTTTCTATCCCGGAGGACTCCTCATAACTTGCGGTGAAATACGGACTGTTTAGCGTCCCAGAACGGCTAATCAGTCCGTATTTCACCGCAAGTTATGGATGGGTGGGTGGATTTTGTCCTAAAACGGTGTGCGGCCCCTCGTTTGGTACACTTAAAAGTACTGGACAAGTGAAGAGATGGGGGAGAACGTGCTCAAGTTCGGTACCTACGTCCGTGTTGGAAACGCGGCCGAAGCCTATGAGCTCTTACAGAAGAACCGCAACAACAAGATTGTGGGCGGCGGCATCTGGATGCGCCTGGGTTCGCGTCGCGTGGCGACGGCGATTGACCTTTCGGCCTGCGGACTCGATCAGATCGAGGAGACCGAGACCGAGTTTCGCATCGGTGCCATGTGCACCCTGCGCCAACTCGAGCGTCATGCCGGGCTCAACGCGCTTGTCAACAATGTCTTTGAGTTCGCCGTCCACGATATTGTAGGCGTGCAGCTGCGCAACACCGCCACGGTGGGCGGCAGCATCTACGGCCGCTTTGGTTTCTCGGACGTGCTCTCGGCGTTCCTGGCGCTTGATTCGTATGTTGAGCTGACGGGCGCCGGCCGTGTGCCACTCGCGGAGTTCGTTAACATGGGCTACGTGCGCGACGTGATCGAGCACGTGGTGGTCGTTAAGCACGATTACCGCGCAAGCTATGAGGCCGTGCGCAAGGCCGCGACCGATTTCCCCTCGCTCAATGTCACCGCCGCCTGGTGGGACGGCTCCTGGCACGTCACCGTGGGCGCCCGTCCGCTGCGCGCGACCCTGTTGCAGGGCGAGGCATGCGGCCTTACCAGCGAGCAGCCTTCTGAGGACGAGCTTCGCGCCCTTGCCGCATCCGTGCGTGCCCTGAGCTACGGCACCAACCTGTGGGGCTCGGCTGACTACCGCCGCCGCATCTCGGCACCGTTGGCGATTCAGGCCGTGCGCCGTGCCGCCGGCATCGAGCTTTCGGCCGCGCTTGCCCGCGAGCTCGAGACCGTGCAGATCCCTAAGTTTGCCACGGACGAGTATTCCTGCCGCCGCGTGCCCGGCGTCGATTCTAGCGAGGTGCGCTAATGGCTGCCAACCTCATCGATCTTTCCTTTACGCTCAACGGCCGCAAGGTCAAGGTTCAGATTGCCCCCGACACCATGCTCTTTGCGCTGCTGCGTGAGCAGGGCTGTGCGTCGGTGCGCTGTGCCTGCGAAACCACCAACTGCGGCCTGTGCACGGTGTGGCTCGACGGCGACCCGGTGCTGAGCTGCTCGGTTCCCGCCGCGCGTGTCGAGGGCCGCTCCATCACCACGCTAGAGGGCCTCAAGGCCGAGTCCGGGGCGCTTGCCCGCGCTATGGCTGCCGAAGGTGCCGAGCAGTGCGGTTTTTGCGCCCCCGGCCTCATCATGAACGTACTGGCGCTTGCCCGCGCCGCCAAGGAGGACCCGAGCCTCGTCGCCACGCGCGAGGAGCTCTCGCGCCAGCTCGCCGGCAACCTCTGCCGTTGCAGCGGCTACGAGAGCCAACTGCGCGCCATCGTGCGCTTCCTCAACGAGTTCGGCGTGCAGGTTGGCTTCGAGATGCCCGAGCTGCCCGTCAACGACACGAGCTGCGATGGCGTCTCGTACAAGCAGATCACCCATAAGCAGCCCAAGAAGGATTCGAAGGCCCTGCTCGAGGGCCGTCCCGTCTACACGGGCGATATGGTGCCCGCCGGCGCGCTTATCGTTAAACTCAAGCGCAGCCCCTATGCCCGCGCCAAGATCCGCTCCATCGACACCTCGCGCGCCCTGAAGGTGCCGGGCGTCGTGGGCGTCTACACCTACGAGGACGTGCCCAAGCGCCGCTTTACCATTGCCGGCCAGAGCTATCCACAGCCGAGTCCCTACGACCGCCTGATTCTCGAGAACCTTGTGCGCTATCAAAACGAGGAGGTGGCGATTGTTGCTGCCGAGACCGAGGAGGCCGCCGACAAGGCGCTTAAGCTCATCAAGGTCGACTACGAGGTGCTTGAGCCGCTGCTCGACTTTACCCAGGCACTCGATAACGACATCGTAGTCCACCCTGAGGGCGACGTGACCTTTATGTTCCCGCAGGGCGGCGACGTTGCTCGCAACCTGGTGTGCAGCGGTACCAGCGATTATGGCGACCTGGACGAGGCCTTCGCCCAGAGCGATATCGTCTTTGAGCGCACCTACACCAGCCAGGCCACGCAGACCGCGCCCATGGAGACCTTCCGCGCCTTCGCGACGACCGACGCGTTTGGGCGCATCTCGGTGACCACCTCTACACAGGTGCCCTTCCACGTGCGCCGCATGGTCGCGCAGTCGCTCGACATTCCGCAATCGCAGGTGCAGGTCATTAAGCCGCGCATCGGCGGCGGCTTTGGCTCCAAGCAGACGGGCTGCTGCGAGATCTTCGTGGCGTTCGTGACCCAGCAGACTGGCCGTTCGAGCTATTGCTGCTACACCCGCGAGGAGACCATCACCGCGGGCAACTCGCGTCACCAGATGCAGATGACCGTCAAGCTGGGCGCCATGAACGACGGCACCATCACGGCTATCGACCTGCACACGTTGTCCAACGCCGGCGCGTACGGCGAACATGCCACTACGACGATCGGCCTCTCGGGACACAAGAGCCTGCCGATCTACAACCATGTGAAGGCGAGCCGCTTTAGGTGGGACGCGGTCTACACCAACACCAACCGCGGCGGCGCGTATCGCGGCTACGGTGCCACCCAGGGCCAGTTTGCCGTGGAGAGCGCCGTCAACGAGCTCGCCGACATGCTGCACATGGACCCCGCCGAGCTGCGTCTTAAGAATATCGTGCGCGAGGGCGAGACCATGCCTCAGTACTACAACGAGAAGCTCAACGCCTGCGCGCTCGACCGCTGCCTGCTGCGTGCGATGGACATGATCGGCTGGCGCGACAAGCCGCTGGCCGTGGACCTGGGCGACCGCGTGCGCGCCCTGGGCTGCGCGCTCACCATGCAGGGCTCGGGCATCTCCAACGTGGACATCGCCGGCATTGACATGCGCCTGGAAGAGGACGGCTTCATTACCATCGGCACCGGCGCTACCGATAACGGCATGGGCGTCGATACGATCCTGGCGCAGATTGCCGCCGAGGAGCTGGGCGTAGAGAGCTCGCTGATCGTGGTGCGCGGCGTGGACACCGACGTGTCGCCGTTCGACGCCGGCTCGTACGCGAGCTCCGGTACCTACGTGACGGGCCTTGCCGCCAAGAACGCCGCGACCGAGCTGCGCGAGAAGATTTGCGCCAAGGCCGCCCAGATGTGGGATGTGGACACCGCCGACGTGGTCTTCGATGGCCAGTACGTGCGCCTGTCCGACGAGCGTGCCGCGCGCGAGCAGAACCGCTACCTCACGCTGCGCGACTTTGCCAACCTGTGTGTCAAGAACATCGCGGGCGGCGACGCGCTGACCTCGCACGCCTCTGCCTGCCTGCCCGTTTCGCCTCCGCCGTTTATGGCCGGCATTGCCGAGGTCGAGGTCGACAAGGCCACCGGCAAGGTGACCGTGGTGGATTACGCGGCTGCCGTCGACTGTGGCACCGTGATCAACGAGGCGCTCGCGCGCGTTCAGGCCGAGGGCGGCATTGCCCAGGGCATCGGCCACGCGCTCTACGAGATTGTCGAGCATGACGATCGCGGCCGCCTGCGCACCGGCAATTTTATGAGCTACAAGCTGCCCACGCGTCTGGATATCGGCAGCATTCGCGTGGCCTTTGAGCCGAGCTACGAGCCGACGGGTCCGTTTGGTGCCAAGTCGATCGGCGAGGTCGTCATCAACACGCCGCTCGCCGCCGTGGCCTCGGCCGTCGCACACGCCACCGGCCACCAGGTCCGCTCGCTGCCCATCACGCCGGAGAAAGCGCTGCTGGGGGAGTAGCGGGTTAGCGAACAAGTCTTAATTGGCGGGGCGGGGCAACTCGTCCCGCCTTTTGCACTCGTGGTGAGGTCGTGAGCCTGTAAAAGGTGTGCGTGCGCTTGCCGTTCGTATCTGCTATCATTCCTAGTCTGTGCGCTCATGCGGGCGTGGCGGAATTGGTAGACGCGCCAGATTTAGGTTCTGGTGGGATTCCCGTGAAGGTTCGAGTCCTTTCGCCCGCACCATCGCACCTGCGTCGGCTCCCGCCGTCGCGACACTTTGTTGCATAAAGGTACCAGCACCTCAGATAAGCTGGGCAGTATGAGGAGGAACGTGTTGAACATCACCGCTTCTGACGTCAAGGACGCCAAGCTCACCGCTACGGTCACCATCCCGGCCGCCGACGTCGACGCCGCGATCAAGAAGGCCTACAAGGACCTGTCTCTTATACACATCTCCGAGCCCACGAGACCGGAGCCTATCT
>URZN01000150.1 GCA_900552345.1 uncultured Collinsella sp.
AGGAAACGTACTGGCGCTCACGACCTCGTGCGTGGCGCTGTCTGCGGGCATTACCGCGCTGCCGGGTGATACGGGAACGCCGGTTGCCGAGCAGCTCGCGCAGCTTTCAGGCAACCTTGGTATCGTGCTTGCCGTGCTATACCTAGAGAAATATTTGCTCACGATTTTGTGGTCGGTTGGCCTGGGCATCTTAATCCCGTTTGCGTTGGCGCTCTTTGCGGTGTCGCTCGGCATTCACGGGCGCTGGAGCACGAGCGCTGTCCTGCGCCGTGTGGCGACGCGCGTGCTGGTGGTTGCCGTGATCGGCATGGCGCTCGTGCCCGCGAGCGTATGGGTGTCGCAGAAGGTCGATGAAACGTATCGCGTAAGTATTGAGCAAGCTGAGCAAAAGGCTGCGGACGCTGCGGACGCGGCCGACACCACGGACAAGTCAGCCGAGACCAGCTCAAAATCGAACAAGAAAAAATCCGAGGCCACGGAGTCCAAAAACGTGCTCGAGCAGTTGACTGATGGGGCATCGAGCCTTGTTACGTCGGTGACCAGCGGCGCCAAGCAGATGACCGATGAGATCGTGCGGCAGGTGACCGATCTGATTGAAGGCGTCATCGTGATGATCGTGACCTCGTGCGTTATCCCGCTGCTGGTGCTCGTGGCGTTCCTATGGCTAGGACACGTGCTGCTGGGGATCGATATTTCCGGCCCGGCGAACTATTTGACGGGCCGTTTCTTGAGTGCTCCTTCCAAGCACGCCAAAAAGGGCGGGCAGTCCGAGTAGCTAAAACAGCTGTATATACCGGGGAATACCGCCGAAGGGCGGCCGAGACGCGTTCTCGGTCGCCCTTTTGTTTGTTGAACACATGGTCGCTGCGTCCGCGCCCGGCTCAAACGGTCAGCAATCATCCGTGAACGGTATTTGTTCAAAAAAGAACAAAGATAAACAAATAGTTGTTGCAGTTACTGTTCGAATGTGTTCAAATAAACATGAACAGTGAAGAACCGCACATTCAGATGCCCGGACCTGAACGCGATTCAACACTTCCAAACAGAAACTACGCACCTGCGTATCTCTCAAGGAGGATGTCATGAGGGTTGTAATCGCTTCCGATGCCGACGGTATGTCGATGAAGGAGTCCATCAAGGAGATGCTCATCGCCGACGGTCACGAGGTCGTCGACTATTCCGAGACCCCTGCCGCGGACTTTGTCGATTCCGCGACCGCCGTTGCCAAGGACCTGCTGGAGCACAAGGATTCCCAGGGCTTCGCATTCGATAAGTACGGCGTCGGCTCCTATATGGCCGCCGTCAAGATCAAGGGCATGGTCGTCGCCAACATTTCCGACGAGCGTTCCGCCTACATGACCCGCGAGCACAACGGCTCGCGCATGGTCACCATGGGCCCGGGCGTTGTGGGCACCGAGGTCGCCAAGAAGATCGCCCGCGAGTTCCTGCGTGCCCAGTACGCCGGCGGCCGTCACCAGATCCGTGTCGACATGCTCAACAAGATGGCCTAACGAGAGCCACCGAGAACTCGAACTTCTACCTCAACTTGTGAATTCAGACGAAAGGACGTTCTGATGAAGAAGACCATCGCAATCGGTTGCGACCATATCGTTACGGACGAGAAGATCTATCTGGCCGACCGCCTGGAGCAGGCTGGCTACAAGGTGCTCGACTGCGGTACCTACAGCCACACCCGTACGCACTATCCCATCTACGGTAAGGCCGTGGGCGAGGCTGTTGCCAGCGGCAAGGCCGACTTTGGCGTGGCCCTGTGCGGCACCGGCATCGGCATCACCAACGCCGTCAACAAGGTTCCCGGCGCCCGCTGCGCCCTGGTTCGCGACATGACCTCTGCCCTGTATGCCCGTCGCGAGCTCAACGCCAACATCGTGGGCTTTGGCGGCAAGATTACCGGCGAGTTCCTGATGGCCGATATCATGCTTGCCTTCCTGGAGGAGCCCTACGAGAAGACCCCCGAGCACGATGCCCTGATCGCCAAGATCGACGCCTGCAATAAGGCCGACGCCGAGGCTCAGGCTGACCCGCACTTCTTTGACGAGTTCCTCGAGAAGTGGGACCGCGGCGAGTACCACGACTAAGGGGTTCCGGCGTTCTACCGAACGCCGGACCGGCCGACGCTGCGAAGCCATCTGGCGGGCAATCTGCCGTTCAGCTTCGGCGGCATGACCAGAAGGTCAATGCCGCCTCGCTTCACGGCACCTTGCCTCGCCAGCTGACTTCTCGCTGACGTTGGGGGTACCTGTGGGGTTACCGCTGTTGTTGCGAAGCTTTCTGGTTCAGTAAGCTGCTCCGATAACACGTTTGCTTGCTGAGCTTGTGTGCTTCGCTCTTGGCGGTACTCGGCATTCTGCAGCTTTTCAATTGACGGCTCGCGTTTCTGTAATGGGGCGCGGGCCAGTTTTCTATCAGCCCAATTGGCTTGGCGGGCTTGGCGTGCATTGTTCTTTTGCGTGCGGCGCTGCCTCATTACCTTTGTGCTAAAGGCACGGCGTTCGCAATGGATCGTGCAAGATGATATGTGAAGGAGAAGATTCCCATGGAGTTTGTTCTTGATAACGGTTCTATTCGTGTGGCACTGAGCACGGCTGGCGGATCGTTCACTTCGATTAAAGCCAACGGCCGTGAGTACCTGTGGCAGGGCGACCCGGCGGTGTGGTCGGGCCAGGCACCCATTTGTTTCCCGATCTGCGGCGGCCTTCGTGACGGTCGCGCAATGACCATGGGCGGCCGCGAGGTCAAGCTCGCCCGCCACGGCTTTGCTCGCAAGCAGGAGTGGAAGCTCGAGGAGCAGAGCGACAACATGGTTGTGCTGAGCTTAAGCTCTGCCGACCATGCCGAGTTGCTCGAGCAGTACCCGTATCCGTTTAAGATCGTTGCTCGTTACACGATCGATGCGGAGAAGGTGGCCGTGTCGTACGAGGTGACCAATGAGGGCACCGAGGACATGCCGTTCTTTGTGGGCGGTCACCCTGGCTTTAAGTGCCCGCTTGACGAGGGCGAGTCCTACGACGACTACGAGCTCCGTTTTGAGCAGCGCGAGGCCGCCGAGCTCTGTACTGCCGTTCCCTCGACGGGCCTGATTGATGTTGAGCATCGCAGCAAGAACCCGATGGTCGGCCACGACTTGCCGCTTACCCACGAACTCTTCGACTTCGCGGAGACCATCTTTGACGTGCTTGAGAGCCGCGTGGTTACGCTGACCAAGAAAACTGAGGACAAGGGCGTGCGCCTGACGTTCCCCGATATGCCGTACCTGATTGTGTGGAGCAAGCCCGAGGGCGACTTTGTGGCTGTTGAACCGTGGGGCGGCCTGTCCACCTGCTCCGACGAGGACGATATTCTGGAGCACAAGCGTGGCTGCCTGGTGGCCAAGCCGGGAGAGACCGTCACTCGCGGCTTTGAGATTGAGATCCTTTAACGAGTTATCGTATGTTTGGGGCGGGTTATGCCGCCCCGGAACAGGAGTTCAACATGATTCTGACCGTTACCATGAACCCGTCGATTGATACGCGCTATCAGCTCGACAAGCTGATCATCGACGATGTTAACCGTGTTACGCCCGAAAAGACCGCTGGCGGTAAGGGCCTCAACGTGAGCCGCGTGTTGCTGCAGCTGGGAGATGACGTGCTCGCGACCGGTCTGCTCGGCGGCCACATGGGTGCCTATATGGCCGAGCTCATGGATGCCGACGGCGTCAAGAACGACTTTGTGCCCATCGCCGGTGAGACGCGCATTTGCCTGAATATTCTGCACGAGGGCAATCAGACCGAGCTGCTGGAGAGCGGCCCGCAGATCGCCCCGGCCGAGCTCGAGGCCTTTACGGCCAAGTTTGCCGAGCTTGCAGCGAAAGCGGACGTTGTGACGCTTTCAGGCTCGCTGCCGCGTGGTGTCGATGCCGGCTACTATGCCGAGCTCGTCAAGATTGCCGAGGAGGCGGGCGCCAAGGTGCTGCTCGACACCTCGGGTGCATCGTTGGAAGCCGCGCTGGAGTCCGACGCTAAGCCTGAGCTCGTAAAGCCCAACCTGACCGAGATCAACGGCCTGCTGGGTACGTCCTTTACGACCGATGATGTCGATGCCCTGCGCGAGGCGCTCGCCGCCGATGACCGCTTTGCCGGTATTCCCTGGGTTGTCGTTTCGATGGGCGCTGCCGGTTCGGTGGGCTTCCATGAGGGTCGTGCGTTCCGCGCCAAGACGCCTGCGATTGCGGCTGTGAACGCGACGGGTTCCGGCGACTCGACCATCGCCGGCTTTGCGCATGCCATTGCTGCCGGCGCCGACGACGTCACGGTGCTCAAGACCGCCAATACCTGCGGCAAGCTTAACGCCATGGATCCCAAGACCGGCCACCTGGTCATGGACCGCTGGGACGAGATCTACAACAGTGTTGAAGTAACGGAGCTCTAGAGTTACGGCGTTTTACCAAACCTATTGGTTCCGCCGTTCTACCGAACGGCGGACCGGTCGACGCTGCGCGGGCCGCATTTGGACAATCTGACGTTCAACTTCAAGGGCGCGAC
>URZN01000151.1 GCA_900552345.1 uncultured Collinsella sp.
GGCCAGGCGCGCCATATTGCCCTGGCTAAAGCGGCTGTTGGGCACCATGACCTCAAACACCTTGGGCTTGTTGTTCTCCTCGTTGAGCTCCAGCGGCACGATCTCCTGCGCGATAATCTGGTCGCCGCGGTCCGAGCGCTCGAGCTTGCCCTTAATGCGCACAAAGGCGTCGGACAGCTGCGCGCCGGTCTCGGGATCGACCTCGCCGTACAGGTACCCCTCGGCCTCTTTATAGGTCTTGGGGAACACGACGACGGTGGCCTCGCCTTCCATGTCCTCGAGCTGCACGATGCCCATGGGGTCGCCGTTTTTGGTCACGCGCTTGGACACGCTCGAGACCATGCCGGCCCACCACAGCGCCTTGCCCTCGGGAATCTCCTGGTTGATGGTGCCGCCCGTAGGATTCTGAACTTCGTAGCCGGTGTCGATCTGCGAGAACGAAAAGTCGCGCGCTTTGCTGAGCGCATACTCAAACGGGCGCAGCGGATGGTCCGAGACATAGATGCCCAGAACCTCCTTCTCCTGGCTCAGCTTGAGGTGGCGGTCCCATTCCTGGCCGTCCGGATCGGGCACGCTGACCTCGAAACCCGAGCCCTCAACATCACCAAACATGTCGAAGAACGAGGTCTGGCCGCTCGCGCGGTCCTTCTGGCGCTTTATCGCGGCGTCGATGATGTTCTCGGGGTTGTTCTTGTCCACAAAGTGCATCATCTGGCGGCGCGGATAGCCCGTGGAGTCGAAGGCACCTGCCTTGATGAGCGATTCGATCACGCGGCGGTTGGCCTGGCTCGAGTCCACGCGCTCAACAAAGTCGTGCAGCGTCTTAAACGGACCGCCTGCCTCGCGCTCAGCGATAATCGCCTGCGCCACGCCGGTGCCCACGCCTCGAATACCGGCCAGACCAAAGCGCACGCCCTCCTTGGTAGCCGTGAACTCGGTACCGGACTCGTTGACATCTGGCGAAAGCACGGGGATGCCGTCGTGACGGCATGCCGAGACGTAGTGCACGATCTTGTCGGTCTTGCCCGTGTAGGACGTCAGAACGGCCGCCATGTACTCGTGCGGATAGTGCGCCTTGAGCCACGCCGTCTGCATAACCAGGATGGCGTAGCCGGCGGAGTGCGACTTGTTAAAGGCGTAAGATGCGAACTCGAGAACATCGTCCCAAATCTTCTGGGCGACCTCGCGCGTGTAGTTGTTCTTGATGGCGCCGTTCATCCAGTGGTCGTAGGTGGTCTCGTCCGAGCCATCCTCCCAGTGGAGCACCGTCGACGTGAGCAGCTTGATCTTCTTCTTAGCCACGGGCTTACGGATACGTGAGTCCGATTCGCCCTTGGAGAAGCCGCACATCTCGACGGAGATGAGCATAACCTGCTCCTGGTAGACCATGGTGCCGTAGGTTTCGCCCAGGATGTCGTCCAGACGGTCGTCGTAGGATACGGCCGGCTCCTTGCCGTTCATACGGTTGATGTAGGACGAAACCATGCCGGCGCCCAGCGGGCCCGGGCGGTACAGAGCGATCAATGCTACGACGTGCTTGTACTCGGTGGGCTTCATGTTCTTGATCGTGGCCGTCATGCCGGCGGACTCGACCTGGAAGACGCCGGCAGTGTGGCCGGAACCCATGAGCTTAAAGATCTCGGGATCGTCAAAGGGAATCTCTTCCTCTTTGATGTCGATACCGAAGTTCTTCTTGATGTTTGCCTTGGCCTTGGAGATAACCGTCAGCGTACGCAGGCCCAAGAAGTCCATCTTGAGCAAGCCCATGTCGGCAACGGTATGGCCCTCGTACTGGGTAATCTCGACGCCGCCCTTGGTGTCGAGCTTGGTGGGCACGTGCTCGTTGACGGGGTCGCGGCAAATCAGAACGGCGCACGCGTGCACGCCCTCGCCACGGGTGAGGCCCTCAATCGAGAGCGCCGTGTCGATGATGCGGCGGGCGTCGTCGTCCTTTTTATAGGCCTCGGCAAAGTCGGGGTTAAACAGATCCTCTTTGCCGGGTTGTTTTTCGAGTACCTGCTTGAGCTTGACCTTGGGGTCGCTCGAGACCATCTTGGACAGGCGCTGGCCCATGTAGACCGGGTAGTCCAGAACGCGCGCGGCATCGTTGATGGCCTGCTTGGCCTTGATGGTCGAGTAGGTGATAACGTGGGTGACCTTCTCGGGGCCGTAGAGCTGCCGAACGTGCTCCACAACCTCGAGGCGACGCTCATCGTCGAAGTCCATATCGATATCGGGCATCTCGGTACGCTGCGGGGACAGGAACCTCTCGAACATCAGGCCGTTCTCGAGCGGGTCGAACGCGGTGATGTTCATGGCGTAGGCGACGATAGCGCCTGCAGCGGAACCGCGGCCGGGGCCGACACCGATGCCGTTGTCCTTGGCCCATTGCACGTACTCGGCAACGATGAGGAAGTAGGCGGCAAAGCCCTTGTCGCAGATGACCTTGTATTCGTACTCAAAGCGCTCTTTGATGTTGACTCCGCCGATCTCGCGCGTGGCCCAGTCGTCACCGTAGTGCTGGCGCAGGCCCTTCTCGCACTCGCGGCGGAACTGGCTCTCGTGCGTCTCGCCGGGATCGAGCAACGGGAAGCGCGGCAGGATGATGGAGTCCCAGTCGAGCTCCACGTAGCACTTGTCGGCGATCTCGAGCGTGTTGTCGCAGGCCTCGGGGCAATACGGGAACATTGCCCGCATCTCCTCCTCGGTCTTCATGTAAAACTCCGAGCCGGTCATGCGCATGCGGTTGGGGTCGTCGACTTTGGCGTTCATGCCAATGCACATGATGACGTCCTGCACGGGCGCGTCCTCGCGGCGCAGGTAGTGGAAGTCGTTGGTGGCGATGACCTTAACGCCCACCTGTTTGGCGATGTCGATGAGCGTGCGGTCCATCTGCTCGTCGGTCAGGCCGTTATCGGTGGTAATGCCGTGTTCCTGGATCTCGATATAAAAGTCGCCGGGGTCGAAGGTGTCGCGGAAGGTCTCGGCCCATTTGATGGCACCCTCCATGTCACCGCGGTCGATGTACTTGGGGATGATGCCCGCGATACAGGCACTGGTGCAGATCATGCCCTTGGCGTGGCGGCGCAGGTTGTCGAGCGTCACGCGGGGCTTATAGTAAAAGCCCTGCACGGCGGCCTCGGAAACCGTCTGCATCAGGTTGACGTAGCCCTCCTGGTCCTTGGCCAGAAGGATCATGTGGTAGAGCTCGGGCTTGTGGTCGCGGGCGAGCGTCTCGTCCGGCGTAAAGTAGACCTCGCAGCCAAAGATGGGTTTGATGACCAGGGGCGGCTTGAGCTCGTCGATGTTGCCCTTCTCGTCCCACATGGCCATGTCCTTCACATACTGGGCATGCTCGCGCGGGTTTTCCTCGGGATCGGGCTCCACCAGCTCGTCGCGGCGGTCCTTTTCCAAGAAGGCCTTGTCGTGGCTCCAGGTTTTGTACTCGGGCGTGTTGTGGTTGACGGCGTCGCAGGCCAGCGCCAGGTCGGGCACGCCGTACATGTAGCCGTGGTCGGTGATGGCCACGGCGGGCATGCCCAGCTCAACGGCACGGTTGACCATATCCTGGATACGGGTTGCGCCGTCGAGCATGGAGAAAACAGTGTGATTGTGCAGATGGACGAATGCCATGTGATGAGCTCCGATGCGGGTTCGTGTTCTGACTGAACGATTTTACCCCACGGCACGGACAGCACCCGAACCTAGCCAAACCCACACGGCTCCTCTTGCAGTTGCGGTGAAATAGTTCCCGCTTGGGCCATCTGGGCCGCAATACAGGAACTATTCCACCGCAAGTTATCTGAGGGCTAGAGATTGTAGGTGACCACTTGAGGTTCGGCGGGTTCGACGAAGAGAGTCGGATCGGCCTGTTCCACGCGGACGAACTTGACGGTCACGGCCTCAAAGCCCGCCTTGTGCAGAACATCAGCGTAGACGCGCGCCTGCAGGGCGTGCTTCTCCTGCAGCTGTTCCGGCGTCTCGTCCGGCGTGCCGCCCGTCTTGTAGTCGATGACCAGTGCCCGCGACGGATCGGCCGGGCTCGTCGCCAAAGCGTCGATGGCGCCCTCGGCATATGCACCGTAGCGAGCGATGTCCTCGTCCTCGCAGCCCAGCGAAAAGAACGGCACCTCGGCGCGAACACACGGCCACGCGAGCAGGTCGGCACGAACAGCCGACTTGAGCCAGCGGTCCAGGGCAACGTCGAAGCGTTCGCGCTGCTCCGGCGTCAGGCGCCACAGGCGCGCCAGCGCATCGGCACGCGCGGCGGGCAGCGCATCGGCACCCATCTCGATGAGCCACTGGCAGGCGGCGTGGAAGGCCGAGCCCAGCGCCATGGGATTGCCGGCGGGCTCGACAGCGGCCACGTCTGCATCGGTTATTTCCGAGCCATCCGACTCTGCATCATCGCCGGACTCGTCCATGGGCACGCGCGCCTCGACAGCACGGTCCTCGGACTCGGCATGTAGCGCCGCGGCAATTGACGAGTAGCTGTACGAATCGCGCTCCGGATAC
>URZN01000152.1 GCA_900552345.1 uncultured Collinsella sp.
AAAGGAGCACGATATGCGCGTCGACGAGGTTTTTAAGCAGGCAGCATCCCAGGGCACCGCACCCGTTTCGTTTGAGATGTTCCCGCCCAAGGGCGAGCTTACCCTCGACACGGCTCGCGAGGTGGCAGGCAATCTGTGCAAGCTTTCACCGAGCTTTGTCTCGGTCACCTGCTCGGCCGGCGGCTCGGGCAACGGTGCCACCACCGCCCCCATCGCGCATATGATTACGAGCGAATTCGATACACCCTCGGTGGCACACCTTACCTGCGTGGGCCGCTCGCACGCCGATATCGCCGCCAAGATCGACGAGTATCGCACCGCCGGCGTTGAAAACATCCTGGCCCTGCGCGGCGACCTGCCCGCCGGCGCGACTGAGGACGACAAGCCCGCCTCTGACTACGCCTACGCCCGTGACCTCATCCCCGAGCTCGTCGATGCCGGCTTTTGCGTGGGCGCCGCAGCCTACCCCGAGGGCCACATTGCCTGCGAGGATCTCAACCTCTCGGTCGAGCACCTCAAGCAAAAGCAAGACGCCGGCGCGAGCTTCTTTGTGACACAGCTCTTCTTTGATAACGAGTGCTTCTATCGCTTCCGCGAGCTTGCCGACAAAGCCGGCATCACCGCGCCTATCACCGCGGGCATCATGCCGTTTATGGGCAAGTCGCAAATCAGCCGCATGGTCTTTATGTGCGGCGCATCGCTGCCCTCCCCCGTCATCAAGATTCTCGCCAAGTACGAGAACGACCCCGAGAGCCTGCAGGCAGCCGGTGTAGATTATGCTGCTCGTCAGCTTTGCGACCTTAAGGAGCACGGTGCCGACGGTCTGCACCTGTACACTATGAACCGTCCTGCAATCGCCGCGACCATTATGGAGCGCCTGGGGTAATGGAAAAACCGCACGTCGATACAACCGTTGTTGAAGTGCCGGCCGACCTTGCGTCGCCGGCGCTTTACCGTATCGACGCTGCCCACCGCCCTCGTGTCGACCGTGCCGAGATGCTGCGGTATCTGGGCTACGGCGGCCAGCAGATTGAGCCCGAGCTGTCACGACGAATTGAGCTTGTAGTCGAGCGCCTAGAGCTGGATATCGAGCCCCGCGGCGTGCGACGCGTGTTTGCCGTCGATGCCACGGGCGTCGACGAGCAGGGCGAGCCCTGCATCCGCTTGGTTGGCACCAATGTTGAGCTGCGAGGTCGTGATATCTATCGACATCTCAAAGACGCCCGCCTGGCGGCGCTCATGGCCTGCACCCTCGGGATGTCTGCCGAACGCCGTCTGCGCACCACGGGAGCCCAGCAACCCCTGGAAGGCGCCGTGCTCGACGCCGCATGCTCTGCCTATGTGGAGGCCGCCGTCGAGCAGATGGACCAGCAGGTCAAGGCTGCAGCCGCTGCACACGGGCTCGCCGGCAACTGGCGCTTCAGTCCCGGCTATGGCGACTGCCCGCTCTCTGCCCAGCGCTCGATCGTGGATGCACTCAATGCCACGCGCCTCATTGGACTTACCGTCACCCCCACCAGCCTGCTCATGCCCACCAAGAGCGTGACCGCGGTGATTGGTCTGTTCGACGGCGAAGTCCACGACGCCCAGAGCCGCCCCACCTGCAATATCTGCCGCATGCGCGAGCACTGCCGCTTCCGCGCCGCCCACACCACCTGCTATTCCAGCCATTAGGAGCCATCGATGTTTACTCCGCTTATCACTCATGATCTGGACGGTGCCGCGCTGGCGGCACCCGTCAATGCTGCGCGCTGCAACGGTGCCGCGTACAAAACGCGCACGATCGATGACCTTCGCATTAAGGACGATCGCCTGCGTGCCGCCATCGAGGGCACCGGGCACCTGCTGTTTGACGGCGGCATGGGCACCATGTTGCAGGCCGCCGGCATGAAGGCAGGCGCCCTGCCCGAACTGCTCAACTTTGAGGAACCCCAGGTCATCACCGATATCCAGCGTCAGTACGTCGAAGCTGGCTGTGACGTGATCACCGCCAACACCTTTGGCGCCAACGCCCACAAGCTCGACGGCGCCGCCACCGTGGCAGACGTCTTTGCCGCGGCAGTCACCTGCGCCCGCGAGGCCGGCGCCCGCTACGTCGCCGGCGACATCGGCCCCATCGGCGCCCTGCTGCGCCCCCTGGGCACCCTCAGCTTTGACGAGGCCTGCGACCTCTTTGCCGAGGAGGTGCGCGCCGGCGTCGCTGCGGGCGTCGACCTTTTTATTATCGAGACTATGACCGACCTGGCCGAGATCAAGGCGGCGGTCCTCGCCTGCCGCGAAAATTCCGACCTGCCCGTCTTTGCCACCATGACCTTTGAGGAAGACGGCCGCACCTTCTTGGGCACGAGCCCCGAGGTCGCCGCCATCACCCTCGACGCCATCGGCGCCGACGTCCTGGGCATCAACTGCAGCCAGGGCCCGGCGGAGCTCCGAGGACTCGCCGCGCGTATGCTCACCGTCACCGACAAGCCCGTTATGGTGCAGGCCAATGCGGGACTGCCCCGCGTGGACGATGACGGCAATACCGTCTTTGATATCCAGGCACCCGAGTACGCCGAGGCCGTCGCCGGCATGATCGAGGACGGCGTGAGCGTCGTCGGCGGATGCTGCGGTACCACGCCCACGCACATGGCGGCGCTTCGCACCCTCATCGACAACCACACGCCCAGCCCGCGTCACCGCAAGCCCAGCATGTCGGTCACGAGCGCCCAGACGGTCGTGGACCTCCCCTGCGACGGCCACAAGATCGCCGTCATCGGCGAGCGCATCAACCCCACCGGCAAAAAGCGCCTGCAGCAGGCCCTACGCGACGGCGACCTGGACTACGTCGTGAGCCAGGGCATCAGCCAGCAGGAACAAGGCGCCGACATCCTGGACGTCAACGTGGGCCTGCCCGAGATCGACGAGGTCAAGGTCATCCAGCAAGCGACCGAGCAGCTCCAAGGCTCCACGCTGTTGCCGCTGCAGATCGACTCCACCGCCCCCGCCGCCGTCGAGGCCGCCGTACGTCGCTACGCCGGCAAGCCCATCATCAACTCGGTCAATGGCAAACAGCAGATCATGGATGAGATCTTTCCGCTGGTCGCCCACTACGGCACCAACGTCGTCGGCCTTACGCTCGACGAGGGCGGCATCCCCGATACCGCCGAGGCCCGCTTCGCCATCGCCGAGCGCATCGTGGCCGAGGCCGCCCGTTACGGCATCGGCCCGGACCGCATCCTCATCGACTGCCTGGTCATGACCGCCTCGACCAACCAGCGCCAGGCTGAGCAGATTCTACGTGCCATGTCTCTGTGCAAGGAGCGCCTGGGCGTCAAGTGCGCACTCGGCGTATCGAACATCAGCTTTGGCCTGCCCGCGCGGCCGCTGCTGGGCTCGGTCTTTTTGGCCGCCGCCTTTGGTGCAGGTCTGGATGCCCCCATCATGAACCCGGGTTCCAAGCGCTTTATGGATACCGTCTACAGCTATCGCGTCCTGAGCGTTGAGGACGAGGGCTCGACCGGATACATCGAGCGCTACGCCGGCTGGACCGATCCGTACAAGATCGCCGCGAACCCGGCGGCGGCTCAGGCAGTATCGAGCGATGCCGCGCCTGCCGCAAGCACCACCGCAAGCGCCGATGACGACCCCATCCGCCACATGGTCGTCTCGGGCCGCAAAGGCGAAATCGCGGCCGAGACTGAGCGTCTGCTGGCAGATCACGACGCCATGGACCTCATCAACAATCACTTTATCCCCGCCCTCGACGAGGTCGGAGTCCTCTTTGACCAGGGCAAGTTCTTCTTGCCGCAGCTCATGGCCTCGGCCGAGGCCGCACGCGTGGGCTTCGACACCATCAAGCGTCTGATGCCCGCCGGCGAGATTGCCGACAAGGGCAAGATCTGCGTGGCCACCGTCAAGGGCGATATCCACGACATCGGTAAGAACATCGTCAAGATGCTGCTCGACAACTACGGCTACACCGTCTTTGATCTGGGTCGCGACGTCGATCCGCAGGAGGTGCTCAAGACCGTCAAGGAGCGCGACATTAAGCTCGTCGGCCTCTCGGCGCTTATGACCACCACGGTCGTTGCCATGGAAGAGACCATCAAGCTGCTTCATGCCGAGGTCCCGGGCGTCAAGATCATCGTGGGCGGTGCCGTGCTCACCCCCGAATACGCCAAGCAGATCGGCGCGGACTACTACGCCAAGGACGCCGCCGAGAGCGCACGCATCGCCGAAGAGGTCTTTGGGCAGTAACACAACGGAAACAACCGAGCACCAAAACGTGCCGCACGCGCCACTTGGCACGTGCGGCACGTTAGAATAGATAAAACTATGCTCGTTTTGGCAGATAGGAGCGCAAGGATGGCGATCACGCCCGCAGAAATCGCGGAAACCCGCGGCATGGTTGAGGAGCAGAACCTCGACATCAGGACCATCACCATGGGTGTTTCGCTCATGGGTTGCGGTGACGAGAACCTCGACCGCATGTGCACGAAGATCTACGACCACGTGACGCACACGG
>URZN01000153.1 GCA_900552345.1 uncultured Collinsella sp.
CGCGGCGAGGTTGTGATTGAGCAGCCGCGCGGCGAGGCGTACTACTATGTGCGCGGCAACGGCACCAAGAATCTGGACCGTTTTCGCGTGCGCACGCCGACGTCGCAGAACCTGGCGGGTCTGACACATGCGCTGCAGGGTGTGCTCCTTGCCAACGTGCCCATGATTATCCTGACCATTGACCCCTGCATTAGCTGCACGGAAAGGTAGGCGCGGCATGAGTTTACTGACATTTGCCAAGACGGCCTTGGGTTCTATGGTCAAGCAGCCGGTAACGGTGTGCTATCCGCAGGAGAAGCTCGCGGCACCCGAGCGTCTGCGCGGACATATCGTCAATGACATGGACGTGTGCATCTGCTGCGGCATGTGCGCGCGGCGTTGCCCGGCGGGCGCGCTCGCGGTCGATCGCAAGGGTGGAACGTGGTCGATCGGCCCGTACGCCTGCGTGGTGTGCGGCGAGTGCATCGAAAGCTGCCCCAAACACTGTCTGAGCATGGACGCCGCCCGCACCCCAGTCGCGGCGGACAAGACTCCCACGGTAGAAACCAAGCCGGAGTAGCGCGAAGACGGGGCCGGCGGGGCAAAAATGCCCCACCTGCCCCGCGCTTAAACGCGCGGTTGTGCCGTCGCGAACAAAACTATGCCGGATTACGGGGCTGGATAGCGAATCTCCGACCATACAGAAAATCGCAAAAACAAAACCGCAGGTAGATAGCCTGCGGTTTTCATGAAAAGCGGTTATGGTCGGGGGTATCGAGTTAAACGTAGTAGATGGGCCGATTTCGTGGCGGGCGCCGTCGGCCGATCTCCGCGGGCGGAGGAAAACGGATCATTTTGGTCCCGCGAGACTTGCGGAGGCGCTCGTGCAGGGCCGCCCGAACAAAACAATGCCGGTTTACGGGGCTGAGTCACGAGCCCTCAACCATGCCGATATCCGTGAAAATAAAACCGCAGGTAGATGGGCTGTCATTTTGCAGAAAATGAGGCTATGGATGAGGGCTCCGACTTTTGCCCCGTAATCCGACATAGTTTTGAAATGGCATTAAATCGGTAGCAGCTATTTTTCTTTGCCGGGGCGGTCGGTCTTCGGGCAATTACCCCCGCAGGTAGGCGATGGCGATCTGCGTGCGGTTGCGCAGACCCATTTTGGCAAGGATCGAGCTGATGTGGTTGCGCACGGTGCCTTCGCCCATATAGGCGGTGGCAGCGATCTCCTTGTTGTCGAGGCCGCGGGCGATGAGCTCGGCGACTTCGAACTCGCGGTCGGTCAGGCTGGCAAAGGCGGCGGGCCGGCGGGTCGCGCCGGCCTCGACGTCCGCCCCATCAAAGTTGATATCCTCGATCGCCTTACCCTCGAGCACGCGTTTGCCGTCCATGACCTGCGCCAACGCTGGCGGAATGGCGGCGACATCGGTTTTGATCAGATAGCCGCGGGCACCCAGTTTGAGCGCCGACACAATGTACTCGTCATCCGAGAATGTCGTCAGAAACACCACGCGCGCCGCAGGGTCGCGCTCGAGGATCTCGCGTGCCGCCGAAAGGCCGTCGCGCTCCGGCATCTGAATGTCGAGCAGTGCGATATCGGGTGCGTGCTCGGCGTAGAGCGCCAACGCATCGTTGCCGTTGGCGCCGGTACCCACCACCTCGATCTGCGGCTGGGCGCCCAGGATAATCTTGAGCGAATCGACCACCAAGCGGTCGTCGTCGACAACGATGAGCCTCATCGGTCCTCATCTCCTTGCTGTTTGGGAACGGTGGCAAACACGCGCCAGCCGCCGACGCCGGCGCGCGGACCGGCGGTGAAGGTGCCGCCAAGCGCCTCGATGCGCTCGCGCATGGAGGCGAGCCCCATGCCCTCCGCGGCGCCACGGCCGATTGCTTGGACCCCGCCCACGCCATCGTCGGTAACGATGAGCTGGTAAAACGACGGATGCTCCATGCACCGTACGGTGACAGTATGGGCGCAAGCGTGGCGCATGGTGTTGGAGAGCGCCTCGCGCAGGACCGCCGTAAAGCAGTTCGCGACGTTTGCGGGCGCATGTTCGGTCATAACTTCAAGCTCAATCTGCGGGCCACCGTCCGAGCGCGCGCCTTCAACAATGCGTTCGAGCTGCACGGAAAGGTCGACGGCGTTGTCGTTGAGCGCGTGGACGCTGGTGCGCACAAGCTGGAGCGCCTCGTCAACCGTGCGTTTGACGTCGGCGAAATCGGCGGCGACGCCGGGCTCGTCGGCATGGACCACGCGCAAGGCTTCGGCCTGCAGTGAGGCGCGCGTGAGCTGGTGGCCCACGTTATCGTGGATTTCGCGCGCGATGCGGGCGCGTTCGGCGAGCGTCGCGAGCTCGACTTCGTAGTCCTGGCGGTCGGCAAGATCGCGGTTGCGCGCTTCGAGCGCGAGGGCTCGTTCCTGCAACTCGTCGCGGGTGCGGCGCATGTGCCGCTGCTCGCGCTCCAACTGGGCGGTACGTAGCGATAGCAAGGTGGCGGCAACCGAAAGGATGGCGGTCAGCAGGAGCGTTCGGGAGGTGAGCGCGTCGGTGCGAAGGTCCGCGACGAGCGCAAAGGCAAAGACGGAACCAATGCCCAGCGCGACCCAGGCGTGTTCGCGGCGCACGCGCCGCGCGATGTCATAAAGGGCGAGAGGCGCAAACGGCACAAACGGCGGCACAAAGACGGCCGCGATGATGTAAGCGTAACTCGCGGCCTCGCTTACACGGCGCGTGCGTTCTCCCTGTGCGACCTCGGCCAGCGAGGTGGCGATAACTCCAAGGCAAAACGCCGCGACCAGGCAAGCGTCCACAGCAAGGCCCGTGGCGGCCGCAATACAGCACGCCAGCACGATCGATTTGTCGAAAAGCCTGTTCATACGGGTATTGTACGCGAAGCCGCGCGTGGTGGAGGGGCTGCCTGCGCAACTGTGACATTCCTCCCGCGCGGCAAAGCGGGGACGATCGCTCGCGCGAGCGGGGGTTTCGCCTCCGCCCCCTCGCACTCGTGACAAAGCTCACTGGCGCGCGCCGGCGGCTCCTGCGATGATGCAATCGTACCGGGCCGCAATCAACAGAAGGGCCGCCTCATGACAGACATCGTCCACGTCGAAAACCTCGTCAAGCGCTACGACGATCTTATTGCGCTCGACCACTTTAACCTGAGCATCGCCCCCGGCGAGATCTTTGGCCTGCTCGGACCCAACGGCTCGGGCAAGACCACGTCCATCAACTGTATTCTGCAGCTGCTCGCTTACGACAAGGGCACCATCGAGCTGTTCGGCGAGCCCATGACACCCGCCCGCTACGACCTCAAGCGCCGCATCGGCGTGGTGCCGCAGCAGGTGGCGGCATTCGACGAGCTCACGGTGCGCGAGAACATTGACTATTTCTGCAGCCTCTACATCAACGACCGCAAGCGCCGTCGCGCGCTCGTGGACGAGGCGATCGACTTTGTCGGGCTGGGCGACTTTACCAAGTTCCGCCCCGGCAAGCTCTCGGGCGGTCTGGCGCGTCGCCTCAACATTGCCTGCGGCATCGCGCACAAGCCCGAGCTCATCTTCTTTGACGAGCCCACGGTGGCGGTCGACCCGCAGAGCCGCAACGCCATCCTGGAGGGCATCTGCCGCCTGCGCGACGAGGGCGCCACGGTGGTGTATACCAGCCATTACATGGAGGAAGTCGAGCAGATCTGCAGTCGCATCATGATCATGGACGGCGGCCGCGTGCTGGCGCAGGGCACCGACGACGAGCTCAAGCGCATGATCCAGATGGGCGAGCGCGTGACCGTCGAGGTCGGCGCCGTCGAGCCCGCCACGGTCGAGCGGCTGCGCGCCCTCGAGCACGTGCTCAGCGTCGAGCTGTCCGGCGGCGAACTCGTCTGCACCTGCGAGGCGAGTCCGCACAACCTGGTCGACATCCTCGACACATTGCGCGCCGCCGACGTGGCGCTCGGCCGCGTGTGGAGCGAGCCGCCGACCCTCAACGACGTGTTCCTCGAGATCACCGGCCGCGAGCTGCGCGACTAGGGGGCGGCCATGTTCAACACCATTGTCATTACGATCAAGACGCTGCTGCGCCGGCCGAGCACGTGGGTTTGGGGCGCGATCTTTCCCGTCGCGCTCTCCACGATGTTCATGTTTATGTTTGCGAATCTGAGCTCCGACGGCAAGATCGACCCGGTGCCGGTTGCCGTCGTGGCGGACGAGGCCTGGGACGCCTCGACCTTTAAGGACGTGGCGGCTTCGCTTGCCAAGGAAGGCGACGACCAGCTGCTCGATGTGAGCGAGTGCGAAGACTTGGCTGCCGCGCGCAAAGCGCTCAAGGCCGGCGAAGTCGCGGGCATTTACACGGTGGATACCGCGGGCACGCCCAAACTCACATTGCTTTCGAGCTATGACAACTCGCGCGCCTCGTCGGTACTCACCGACCGCAGCATTCTGGAGACGGTGGCAAGCTCGTATACGCAAAATGCCGAGCTCATGTCCCAGATTGCCCAGGAC
>URZN01000154.1 GCA_900552345.1 uncultured Collinsella sp.
CAGGGCGCCCTTAGTGCCGCCGATAAAGTAGGCGTCGGCGTCGAAGGGGCGGTACTGCGGATCCTCGCGAGCGGTTGCCTCCCAGTTCCAGGGGCTGGCGGTGGCGTCGGAGATGGTCATGCTCGCAAGCGCGCCATCGGCAAAACGGACGTTGACCACGGCGGAGTCCTCGGTCTCAAAACCGCGGGCGGCGCTGGACTGCATGCCCTGGACGGCAACGGGCTCGCCCAGCAGGTAGCGGAGCAGGTCGACGTCGTGCACCAGGTTGACCAGGATCGGGCCGGCACCCTTCTTGCGGCGCCACTCGACATCGAAGTACTCGTCATTCTTATAGATCATGTAGTGGAAGCTCGACACGGTGAGCTTGCCCAGCTCGCCGGCCTCGATGATCTCCTTGGCCTTGTTGACGAAGGGATTGTGGCGACGGTGCTGACCCACGAGCACGGGCACGCCAGCGGTCTCGGCCTCGGCGGCGAAGGCCTGGGCATCCTCCAGGTCGTTGGAGATCGGCTTTTCGACCAGCGGCACGATGTTGCGCTTCACAGCCTCGCGGGCAACGCCCAGGTGCAGGTCGTTGGGCGTGGCGATGATGACGGCCTCGGGCTTGACCTCGTCCATCATCTGGGCGGGATCGGTATAAAACGGCACGCCGGCGGCCACGGCCGTGGCGCGGGCGCCCTCAAAGGCGTCGGCGATGGCGACGAGTTCGGCCTCGGGCTCCTCGGTGACAAAGCGGATGTGGTTGCGGCCCATGGCGCCGGCGCCGATAACGGCAATGCGGACGGGATTGAGCTCAGACATTTCGACTCCTTAATACTGGTGGCGGTGGAATGCGGCAAAGGGGCTGTCCCTTTGCCGCATCGGTAAAACTAGGCGGACTTCTTCTTGCTGTCGGAGACCATCATGTAGACGGTGAGCACGACGGCGATGGCGGCGATCACGATGGCGCCGTAGAAGGACTGCTGGTAGGCGGCGCTGCCAGCCTCGGCGTGATACAGCACGGCGGTGATGGGCTGGCTGATCCAGGTGGAAGCGGCATAACCCAAAAACATGATGCCGTAGTTGACGCCGATGTTGCTGGTACCAAAGGCGCCACCGGTGAGCGGCGGGTAGATGACGAGCAGGGCGCCAAAGCTAAAGCCGAGCAGGGCGAGCGCCACAAAGAACATGGCCTGCGTAAAGCTCATCGACATGATGACGAGCGCGATGATGGTGACGACAAGGCTGATGAGCAGCGACTTGTAGGCGCCGAGCTTGTCGATGATCTGGCCAAAGGACAGGCGGCCAACCAGGTTGGCGCAGGTGTTGACGGAGACGACCACGCCGCCGAGGGCGACGGCCGCGGCGCTCGTGGGGTCGGCGAAGAGCTGGACGGCGGCGATGGAGGCAACCTTGCCCACGAGCAGGGTGCCCGCGGTGGCGGCAAAGGCGAAGGTGACGATGAGGACCCAGAAGCGCGGGGTCTTAACCATCTCGCCCGGGGTGAGGTCGCCGAAGGTGCCGGCGTGTGCGCCGCCCTTGGGGGCCTCGAAGCCCTCGGGCAGCCAACCGGCCTCGGGGGCCTTCAGGAACAGGGCGGAGGCGGCGATCGTCACAAAGAAGATGACGCCGAGTGCCTTGAGGGCGCCAAAGATGCCCAGGCTCGGGATGAGCAGCGAGGCGAGCACCGGGGACAGCACGGCGGGGCCGGCGGTCGAAGCGGCCAGGGTGATGCCGGAGGCGAGACCCTTCTTGTCGATGAACCACTTTTGGCCGGTGGTGAGCGCGGGGTTGTAGCCCAGGCCGTTGCCGATGGCGGCGACGAGCGAGAACCACAGGTAGAACTGCCACGGCTCGGTGACGGTGCCGGACATGAACCAGCCCACGCCGTAGCACACGGCGGCGGCGATCACGACGTTGCGCGGACCGATCTTGTCGGAGATGCGGCCGGCGAAGATGCCCGTCACGGCCATGATGGTCTGAAAGACCGGGAAAGCCCAGGTAAGGGCGCTCGACCACTCGGGGTAGACGGCGAGCAGGTTCTTGCTCACGACGGAATACAGCGCGATGGAGCTGATGAAGAACATGGTGACGCACGCGGCGGAAAGCACGACGGCGCGACCCTTGTTGGAGTTGGTGGAAGCCATTGGACTCTTTCTAATCGATACGGGGGAGGAGCGGGCGTGTCCGCGGGACCTCCCTGTCAGGTTGGTTTACTGGTCAGTCGGCTTGGCGACGCCGGACTCATCGGACCAGAGCTCGACACCCTTGTTCTTAAGGTAGTTGTCGGCATAGGCGCGACGGCCGCCGGGCTTGGCGGTGAGGTCGCCCATCATGTTGGAGAAGCCGCCGTCGACCTTGATGGCGTCGCCGGTGGTGAAGTCCGAGCGCGTGGACGCCAGGAACATGACGGCGTTGGCGATATCGCTGACCTCGCCGATGCGGCGCGTGGCGATCAGACGGCTGCGGCTCTTTTCGACCTCGGGGTCGGCGTAGAAGTTGGCCGACATCGGGGTCTTGACGAAGCAGGGTTCGACGCAGTTGGAGCGGACGCCGTAGGGGCCCCACTCGGCGGCGAGCATCTTGGACATCATGTTGACGCCCGCCTTGGTGGAGCTGTACACGCCCGAGAACGTCTCGGGGGAGTGGCTGGCAACGGTCGAGATGTGCACCAGGCGACCCTGGCCGGCCTTGATCATCTCGCGACCAAAGCGCTGCGAGGTGATGAAGTAACCGGTGAGGTTGACGTTGAGCACCTGCTCCCAGTCGCTCAGCGGCAGATCCTCCATGGCGGCGAAGCGCAGGATGCCGGCGGTGTTGACAAGGACATCGACGCGGCCGAAGTTGGCGATGGTGGCGTCGACGGCAGCCTGAACCTCGGCCTCGTCGGTGGCGTTCATCTTGTAACCCTCGGCGTGGATGCCAAACTCGGCAGCGAGGTCGGCGGCAGCGGCCTTGACCTTCTCCTCGTCCAGGTCGAGCATGACGACGTTGGCGCCATTGCGGGCGAACTCGCGGCAGATCTCGGCGCCCATACCGCCGAGCGCGCCGGTCACGGCGCAGACATCGCCCTCGAGCTTAAGCCAATTGCTCATAGGAACTTCCCTTCTTGTGCCTCCCGGTGGGTCGCTCCCATTAACCGACCCACGTGGTTTTCGCTGGTTATCGTATGCTTTGCATTTGCGCAGGTGAATTGCATATTTGTTAGAATGGCGTTAACCGTAGGTTTACACTGTGCGATGCAGCTTATTCTCAATTGAGCGCGTGACCTGCGAAAACAACCCCCTGTGGCACCATGTGGTCACGGGCGCGAAAACGGGAGATTGACGTGTACGATCGACGACTTGAGGCCATATCGGCCGCCGCGGAGCTGGGAAGCTTCTCGCGTGCGGCGGCAAGATTGCGTGTGTCGACTCCGGCGCTCGTCAAACAGGTGTCGGGCTTCGAGGCCGAGTTCGGCATCACGCTGTTCGAACGCTCGCACTCGGGCGTCAAGGTGACGCCGGCGGGAGCTTTGCTGGTGGACGACGCGCGTTCGATCATGCGGCAGTCCGAGGACGCGCTGCGCCGTGCCCGACGCGCGGCGGGCGATGGCGGTGCCGTGCGCCTGGGCGTGTCGATGATGTGTCCGGGGCGCCAAACGCTGTCGATGTGGACGGGCATCCACGATCTGGAGCCGTCGCTGCGATTTGAGATCGTGCCGGTAAGCGACCTCTACGACGAGCGCGAGACAGTCATGCGCAGCTTGGGCCGCGAGGTCGATGTGGTGCAGTCGAGTTTTTCTACCCCACGCTGGGGTGATGCCTGCCAAAGGCTCCGCATTGTCAACGTGCCGTTTTATATCGACCTGCCGCGCACGAGCCCGCTGGCGCGCAAGAATCGCATTACGGTCGCCGACTTGGAGGGGATGCGTCTGCGCGTACTGCACCACGGCAACGACGCCATGGACAGCCTGCGCATCGACCTTTTGGCCGACGGCGGCGTGGACGTGATCGATGTGGACAGCTTCGACTTTGCGCTCTTTAATGAGGCGGAGGAAAAGGGCGACGCGGTTCTCACCTGCGGAGCGTGGTCGGGGGTGCACCCGGCCTTTGTGGGCGTGCCGTTCCTGTGCGGGCGAGAGGTGCCGGTCTTTTTGCACTACCCGCTCGAGCCTACCCTCCAAGTGCAAAAATTCGTCAACGCCATGGCACAACTTCTCAAATAGTCAATTTGGGACAGGGCTGTTTTAGGAGTGGGATACGGCTTCCCAAAGGTGCCGTTAGGGGAAACTGCATCCCAGTTTGAGCCCTTGAAATGGGATGCCGTTTCCCGGAGGGGGTCCAGCGGGAAACGGCATCCCATTCTGGGCCCGAAAAGTGGGATACGGTTTCCGGCCGGTATGAAAAAGCCCCCACAGCTCATATGAACTGCGGGGGCTTATGCGTTGCGGCGTAGTTCCGGGTTGCCAGATCTACTCCAGCTCAAACGCTCCGGTATAGAGCTGGTAGTAATACCCGCGCTTGGCG
>URZN01000155.1 GCA_900552345.1 uncultured Collinsella sp.
CGGCAGGGTGAACGATAGGTCGTCGATGAGCACACGGCCATCGAACTCCTTGTGCAGGTGATGAGCCTCGAGCACCTTGTTGCCCAGACGCGGGCCCACGGGGATGCGGATGTCGGTCCAGTCGAGTTTCTGGCTTGCGCGGGCCTCGGCCTCCATCTCCTCGTAACGAGCCAGACGGGCCTTGTTCTTGGCCTGGCGAGCCTTGGGCGAGCTGCGTACCCACTCGAGCTCGGCCTCCATGCGCTTGGCGAGCTTGGCGTCGCGGTTGCCCTGCGCCTCGATACGGGCGGCCTTGGTCTCCAGATACGTGGAGTAGTTGCCCTTGTAGGGATAGAGGTGGCCGCGGTCGACCTCGCAGATCCACTCGGCAACGTTGTCCAGGAAGTAGCGATCGTGCGTGACGGCAAGCACCGCGCCCTGGTAGTTGTGCAGGAAGTGCTCGAGCCACAGGATCGACTCAGCGTCCAGGTGGTTCGTGGGCTCGTCGAGCAGCAGCAGGTCGGGAGCCTCGAGCAGCAGCTTGCACAGGGCCACGCGACGGCGCTCGCCGCCGGAAAGCACGTTGACCGGCATGTCGGAATCGGGCAGCTGCAGGGCGTCCATGGCCTGGCCGAGCTTGGAATCGATATCCCAGCCGTCGGCGGCGTCAATCTCGTCCTGGAGCTTGCCCATCTCGGCCATGAGGGCGTCCATGTCGCAATCCGGGTCGCACATCTCCTCGCCGATCTTGTTGAAGCGATCGACCTTGGCGATCATGTCGCCAAATGCCATGCGCACGTTCTCGATGACGGTCTTGTCGTCGTCGAGCGGCGGCTCCTGCTGCAGGATGCCCACGGTGTAGCCGGGGGTAAGCCTAGCATCGCCGTTGGAGACCTCCTCGATGCCGGCCATGATCTTGAGCAGGGTCGACTTGCCCATACCGTTGGGGCCCACGACGCCGATCTTGGCACCGGGGTAGAAGCTCAGGGTCACGTCGTCAAGGATCACCTTGTCGCCATGGGCCTTGCGAGCCTGATACATCTGGTAGATAAACTCCGCCATTTGCCTGTTCTATCCTTTCTACCTGCTGTTTTCCTATTCTTGATTCGCTTTAGTAGAAACGAAATGAGGAAACCAGCTCTGAAACGTAACGAAAAAGGGGCATGGTTGCCCACACCCCCTAATACTACCTGGGAAAAGTCCCCCGGAACATACTATGAACTGCGTACGCTAGTTTTCCGCAACCTTAACGAGCGGCTCGCTGAGATTTGCGCCACAACAGATACGAGTAGACGTAGACGGCTCCAACCGAACCAAACGCCAGAACCGCAATCACCGCGGCGACGACTTCACTCGAAAGCACGCTGCCTGCCACGCCCATCACAATCAGGCCAATACCCAGCACCATAAAGCAGGCACCGCCAAAACGCTGCGTACGGCGCCAGTTCTCGGGATCGGCAAGCGCCCAAGGTGTCTTGATACCGAGCGTATAGTTCTGCTTCACACGCGGCAAGTAGTTGCCTGCGCCGATGAACAGCAAACCGACAACACCGGAAATCAGCACGTTAACCGAACCGACCGCCGGCACCACGCCCCAGACCGTAAGCTCTCCCAGCCAGCTTATGGCGCACGTGAACAAGGTGAAGGCGATTACGAAGCCCTGGTAGAACTTGCCCGAGGTTCGATATGCCTCACCTTTGGGGTCGATGCGCGGCACCACGCAGAACATTGCGAGAAGCGCCAGAGGCAGCACGCCGAGCGCGGAGGCCATCCAGCTAGGACCCCAACCGTCGACGGCGCCGTTCGCGCCCCAGTGCGTGGGAATCTGCGCAGGCAAGCTCGGCATCACCATGAGGTGCGCTACGACATTGGCGACGCACAGAGCGACCAGCGCAATCCACACGCGCGACGATACCCCCGTGGGGTGAATGCCCTTGTTTTCGTTATTCATCCTTATCACCTTCAGTGTTTGTAAAGCCCATAAACCAGCCAATTAAATCCTGCATGACGGTGGTGTTTAAGCTGTATACGATCTTTTGGCCATGGCGCTCGTCGGTCACCAACCCGGCGTTTTTGAGCGTCGCCAAGTGATGGCTCAGCGACGGCTTACTGATATCGAAATGCTCGGCAAGCTCCCCCGCCGTGCAATTGCCCTCGCGCAGCAACTCCAAAATGCGCCGTCGCGTTGAATCGGCAAGCGCCTTAAAACCCTCTCCCGGCATAAGACCTCCTCTCATCATCTCTCATGACGTGCACACTATACTCGATATTTAGATGTTTGTCTAACTGTCTAATCGAAATGCTTCAAACCACATCAAAGTAAGCGCCATCGCAACCTATGGGCGATTACCTATAATGGCGATAGCTAAAACACGATTCGCTTCCCCATCGGAGGATATCCATGACCGAAACCATAGCCGCTTCACCCATCGAGACGCGCGACACCAAGCTCGAGATCATCATGGGCCGCGAGGCACTCGACAAGCTCGCTGACGCCACGGTGCTGGTACTCGGCTGCGGAGGCGTGGGCTCCAACTGCTGCGAGGCACTCGCCCGCGGCGGCATCGGTCATTTCGTAATTCTGGATAAGGACATCATCGCGCCCAGCAATATCAATCGCCAGGCCATCGCCTTTCACAGGACCGTTGGCAAGCGCAAGGTGGACGTGATGGAAGCCATGATTCGCGATATCAATCCCGCCGCCACCGTTATCAAGCGCACCGAATACCTGCTGAGCGACAACATCGACGAGTTCTTCGCGAGCGTTTTGGAGCAGACAGGTGGCAAGCTCGACTACGTCGTCGACGCCATCGACACCATCTCGGCCAAGCTCACCATTGCCAAATATGCTCAGGACCGCGACATTCGTTTGGTTAGCTCCATGGGCGGGGCCAACAAGCTCCATCCCGAGTGCCTCCGCTTTGCCGACATCTTCGATACGGTGCGTGACCCTATGAGCCGCATTATGCGCAAAGAATGCAAGAAGCGCGGAATCAAGAGCCTGCATGTACTGTTTAGCTGCGAGGAATCGGTTAAGACACAGCCCCGCGACCCTTCCAACATCCACGAGCGCACCGAGCTGGGAACCGCCAGCTTTATGCCGCCCATCATGGGTCAGATGATTGCCGGCGAGGTTATCCGCCAGATCAGTGGGCGCGGCACCGAGCGCGTGCGCGCTGACGGTCAGCGCCTGGACTAGCGGAGCACGCCGAGATGGAGCCCCAGTTAATTGATGCACATTGCCATCTTGATTTAATGGCTCACCCGGACGCCGTTGCCGATGAGGCGACGGCGCTGGGCTTGGGTCTATTTGATTGCGGCGTCGATCCACGCGACTTTTCGGCCGCAAACGAGCGCGCCCGTCGCCAACCAGGCATCATCGCCGGCATTGGGCTTCACCCCTGGTGGCTCGCCGACGGCCGCTGTGGTCCTATCGAAGTCGATCTACTTTGCGAAGTTGCTGCCCAAGAGCGCCACATCGGCGAAATCGGACTCGACTTTTCCGCGCGCTTTGCAGGAAGCGAGCCGCTACAAATACAGGCACTTGACCGGCTCTGCGATGCGCTCGTGCAGCATCCTCTTGTCGGGCGTGTGATATCAATTCACGCCGTTCGTTCGGCAGGAGCCGTACTGGACGTCCTCGAATCGAATGGACTACTCATCCCAAACCCCGACTCCCCCGTTATCATCTTCCACTGGTTTAGCGGTACTTCGGACGAACTCGTCCGCGCGCGTAATGCGGGCTGTTATTTTTCCGTCAACGAACGCATGCTCGCGTCTAAACGTGGACGCGAATACGTACGACAGATTCCACTCGACCGTTTACTGCTCGAGACCGATACACCGGCCGAACCAAACACAGAAACAAGCGCGCAGTCGCTCATCAGATCGCTCGCAAGGACCTCAAAACGCATCGCCTCACTCAAAAACTGTGACGCAAAGCACATCGAGTCGGCCGTTTTGGGAAATTCACGCTCTGTTTTTGGCCTTCGCTAACCCCTGTGTGCAAAAATGCCAAATATGAGTACTGTTGCAAATCTAGTCACATTATTTACGGCAAAATAGCATCTTGATAATGCACAGCTGTTCATTATCAAGATGCTTAAAATCATTTTTAGCAGGTTTTAATCGCTCGCAGACACCCAACTAGGCTCTCGAAAGCTTGATTTCACTGTTACTAAATTAGTGACAGTACTCATATTTGGCGTTTTTTGCACACGAGGTCCCGGGGAGTCGACAATTCGACTCCCCGGCACTGCTCACCTATTCGGAAATCGGCGCTCCATGGCCCCAAGAACCTTCCATGCCGCACACGGTCGAGGCAAACCCGGCAGCAAAGTCGAGCGCGCGCTCAATGGCCTCGGCGCCATCCTCACCACGTTTGGCGGAATCGAGATAGCACATCAAAAACGAGGTGAGGAACGAGTCGCCCGCCCCCATGGTGTCCTTCATGTCCGTTACGGGTTTAGCCAGCTGGCGGTAATAACGCTCGCCGTCGTAAGCAATGC
>URZN01000156.1 GCA_900552345.1 uncultured Collinsella sp.
GCGACTGGTAGGTAAACCACTCGGACACAAAGCCGTTGAAGGGCGGGATGGCCGAGATGGCCAGCGCACCAATGAGGAAGCAGATGGCCGTTGCCGGCATACGACGGAACAGGCCGCCCATCTTCTCCATATTGCGCGTACCCGTGGAGTACAGCAGCGCACCGGCGCCCAAGAACAGCTCGCCCTTAAACATCGCGTGGTTAAACGTGTGGTAGAGGGCGGCCATCAGAGCCAGGACGGCGATGCCGACCGAGTTGAGCGCCATGGCGGCCATGGAGGCGCCGACGCCGAGCAGAATGATGCCGATGTTCTCGACGGAGTGATAGGCCAGCAGGCGCTTGATGTCATGCTCCTGCAGGGCGAAGGCCACGCCGAGGACCGACGAGATCGCACCGAAAACCATGACCATAAGGCCCCACCAGACCTGAACGCCCGAGGCGGAGAGCAGGTCGAGACCCACCTTGAGGATACCGAAGATACCGATCTTGATCATGCCGCCGGACATGAGGGCCGACACGTTGGACGGCGCCTCGGGATGTGCCTTGGGCAGCCAGCCGTGCAGCGGAATGATACCGGCCTTGGCGCCAAAGCCAAAGAAGGCGAGCACGAAGCACACGGATGCGACCGCGGGGCTAAACTGCGTAGCGCGGAAATCCGCAAAGGCAAACGAGCCACCGGCGAAGTTGGTCATGGTGAGGAAGCTCGCCATGATGAGCACAAAGCCCACGTGCGCGATCACAAAGTAGAGCCAACCGCCATGGATGGAGTTCTCGTTCTCCTCGATCACGACCAGGAAGTACGAGGTCAGCGACATGAGCTCAAAGGCAACCAGGAACCAAAACACGTTGTCGGCGGTGATGACGAGCATCATGGACGCCACGAAGGTGTTAAAGAAGAAGCCGGCGCGGCCCTTTTTGCCCGGGTACTCATCAAAGTAGTTGAGACCGTAGATCGAACCGGCAAACGCGAGCACCGAGATGAGCGCCACGAACAGGCCGGACAGCTGATTGAGCAGAAGCTGGAAATGGGCAAACGGGAAAAACACGATGGTGTCGACCGACGTGACATCGCCCAGCACGGCCTGGATACCGGCCACAAACGAAAGCACCGCGGCGACGGCGCCGATAAGGCAGCCGGCGGTCTTGGCGGCGTTATCGGCCTTGATCAGCTGAACCGAGGCGAGCGCACCGATGCACGAGACGGCAAGCGATGCGATAAACAGCGTCATGCTATCCATTGTTTACGCTCCCTTCTGCTTTCTCGGAGAGGCCCTGGGCCACAGCGGTAACGTCGACGGACGGACCGTTTTCGATCGAGCGCAGGCGCTTGGCCTCGTCGAGCTCGCGATCGGCCGCGCCGCCCATGACGGTCAGTGCCTTGGTGGGGCACGCCGCCACACAATGCGGGCCTTCCGGATCGAAGGCGCACAGGTCGCACTTGACAGCGCAGGTGTACTGGCCAGGAGCCCACGTAAGCAAGCTGCTCAGGGACTTAGGATACGAAGGCGTCGGGTCGCACATGCCTGCGACACCGGCGATAGACGTGCCATCGGGATGGATGGCTCCGAAGGGGCACGCGATGGCGCACAGCCTGCACCCGATGCACTCCTGCTCCTTGACGTGGATGCGGTCGCCATCGTGCTCGATGGCATTCACCGGGCAAACCTCGGCGCAGGGGGCACCCTCGCAATGGTGGCAGGCAAGGGCGGCCGAAATACCGCCGGTCTTCACGAGCGCCAGGCGCGGCGTATCCTGAAGACCCTGCATCCGGTGGGCGTCGGCACAGGCGGACTGGCATGTTCCGCAGCCGATGCACCTCTCCGGGTTGATGTCGATGAAGCGGTTCATCCCCACTTCCTTTCAAAATAACGGGCCGGGCTCCCGAACGTACGGGACGCCCGGCCCAAAAAGCCAACGAGAACGGGACTACACGATTTGATTCACGTGCGTCTCGTCGTCGAACTTGGCGGCGCCGGGCTCAACGTCCTGGGGAGCGGCGGCGTCCACCAGAGCCTGCTTGAGCTCGGTGTACTGACGCTCCACCTCGCCCTCAGCCCAGACCTGGTCGGCGATAGCGTCGACCTGGCAGGCGGAGAACTTGTCCTCGGGCGTATGCGAGACCGGGTCGACCTTGTGAATGGTCAGCTCGTTGCACTTGCCGATCCACCACTGGTAGGTCATGTAGACCGTGCCCTTGTTGATGCGGTCGCTCACGTCGGCGCGGCTGTATACCTGGCCGCGGCGGCTGTGGATCGAGACGATGTCGCCGTTCTTGATGCCGCGTGCCTCGGCGTCCGCGGGATTCATGCGGACAAAGCCGGGCTCGTCGGCGAGCAGCGCCAGCGTCTTGCAGTTGCCGGTCATCGAGCGGCAGCTGTAGTGGCCGACCTCTCGGACGGTGCACAGGATGAGCGGGTACTCATCGTCGGGAAGCTCGGAGGGCGCCTCCCAGTCGTGCGCCATCAGGTTGGCGCGGCCGTCCTTGGTGGTGAACTTGCCACCAGCGAACATGTCGGGCGTACCGTGGTCGTTCACATCGGTGCTCTTGACCGGCCACTGGGCGTAACCGCCCTCGGGAGCCATCTTCTCGTAGGTTGCACCCACAAAGTTGGGGCACAGGCTAATGCACTCGTTCCAGATCTGCTCGGTGTTGTCGTAGTGCATGGGGTAGCCCATGCGCGTGGACAGATCCGCGAAGATCTCCCAGTCGTGACGGCACTCGCCCTTGGGCGGAACGGCCGCGTCAAAGTGCTGGAAGCTACGGTCGGATGCGGTAAAGACACCCTCGTGCTCGCCCCAAGAGGTGGCGGGCAGGATGACGTCGGCGAGCATGGTCGTCTGCGTCATAAAGATGTCCTGGCAAATGAACAGATCCAGCTCGGAGAGCGTCTTGCGCATACCGGCCGAATCGGGCTCGGTCTGCACCGGGTCCTCGCCGTAGTTGTAGAAGCAGTGCACCTTGCCCTCGTCGACCAGGTGGCCCAGGTCGGTGAGCTTGTAGCCCTCCTCGAGCGGGAGCTTTTCCTCGGGCACGCCCCAAGCCTTGGCGAACTTGGCACGCACTGCCGGGTCGGTGACCTTCTGGTAGCCAGGGTACAGGTTGGGCAGCATGCCCATATCACAAGAGCCCTGGACGTTATTCTGGCCACGCACGGGCGCGAGGCCGGAATTGGGTTTGCCGATCTGGCCGGCAACGCAGGCGATGGAGGCGATGGTGTGCACCGTCTTCAGGTTCTGCTTCTGCTGGCATACGCCCATGCCCCAGCCAATGATGGCAGAGGGCTTCGCCGTGGCGTACATCTCGGCAGCTTGGTGGATCAACGCGGGCTCAACACCCGTGATGTCCTGTACGGATTCGGGAGTGTAGTTCTTGATGGTCTCCCACCACTCGTCAAAGCCGTTCGTGTGCTCGGCGACGAATTCCTTGTCGTAGAGGCCATCGTTGACCAAGCAGTTGGCAAAGGCGTTGAGGAACGCGACGTTGCAACCGTTCTTGATCGGAAGGTAGAGATCGGCGATACGCGCGGTTTCGATATGGCGCGGGTCGGCGACGATGATCTTGCAACCCTTTTCTTTGGCTCGCACGATACGCCTTGCGACGATGGGGTGCGAATCGGCAGGGTTATAGCCGAAGAGGAAAATGCAGCCCGCATCCTCCATACCGGGGATGGAGCATGACATGCAACCTGAACCAACCGTGTCCATCAGACCGAGGACAGTAGGGCCGTGTCAAGTACGGGCGCAGTTGTCTACGCTGTGGGTGCCGATGCACGCACGCGTAAACTTCTGCATGACGTAATTCGCCTCATTGCCGCCGCCTCGCGAGGAGCCGGTGGTCATGACAGCGTTAGGACCATATTCGTCAATTATGGCCTGCATCTTAGATGCGGTGAAATCCAGTGCCTCGTCCCAGCTTACGCGCTCAAGATCCGCGCCCTTGGTGCGGCGGATCATCGGGTGCAGTACGCGAGGAGTCAAGATCTTGGTGTCGTTGATGAAGTCGTAGCCGCTCATGCCCTTAAGGCACAGCTCGCTCTGGTTGGTGATGCCGTTGAGCGGTTCGGTACCCACGACCTGGCCGTTTTGGACCAAGAGGTTAAACTGGCAACCGGCGCCGCAATACGGGCAGATCACTTTATGCTTCTCCATGACACCCTCCTTCCTTTCTCTGCTACCGATTAATCGGTACGTATTTGACAATCGTTGGGCTTGTATGGCCGCCCGCCTACGCCTCGTTTTCGATGGTGGCGCGGGCACGCTCGGCAGTCAGTTCTGCCAGACGCTCCTCGTCTACCAGGGTGAGGCCCTTGGTCGGACAAGCCTCGGCACACGCCGGACCGCCGGGACGGTCCACGCACAGGTCGCACTTGAGCACGAAGCTCTTAGTCTGCGAACCCACGCGCACGTCACCCATCAAGACGGGGACCTGCGTGGTCGCCACGCTCACGGCGCCAAAGCGGCAGGCCATGACGCAGCTC
>URZN01000157.1 GCA_900552345.1 uncultured Collinsella sp.
CCATACGCAGCACGCGCTCGACCTCGCCGCCAAAGTCGGCGTGGCCCGGGGTGTCGATGACGTTGATCTTGACGTCCTTGTACTCGATAGAGATGTTCTTGGCGAGAATCGTAATGCCGCGCTCGCGCTCCTGGTCGTTGGAATCCAGGACGCGGTCCTCGACCTGCTGGTTGGCACGGAAGGCGTCCGTGGCACGCAGGAGCTTGTCGACCATCGTCGTCTTGCCGTGGTCGACGTGAGCGATGATGGCGATGTTCCTCAGATTGTCTACGCGCATGTAGTTCCCCTATCTTCTATCTATATACAACCGGCACGCGTATGCGGCCCGCCCAGCGATACAACGCTCAGCGGGAATATTGAGCCTTTTACCGAAAACTCGTTTATTTTAGCGATTTTAGATGAGAGGGGTTTCCTCACCTGCAGGTTCAGGGTCGCTCCACATAAAACCATCGCCGGCGCCCATGCCCTCATACAGCACATATGCCGAAAAACCACTCTCGAGCGTGGTTTCGAAGAAGCTCACGAGCAGAGCATCGTGATAGCCGCCGTCAATCTCGACGCAGCCGGTGTAGCCGATGGCATAGCGAGCGATACGGCCCAGGCCCTCGTCCTTAAGACCCATCTTGTGCTCAGAGATAAAGTTGGTGGCCGCCTCGAGGCACGCCTCTTCGCCATCCTCATCGAGCGCCGCCAGATAACGGTTGGAAGCGGCGTCCTCAATTGCCACGACCACGCCAGGGTTTTCACCGGCGGCAAGGTCGTCCAAGAACGCGCCGATCAGATCGCACACCATGGCGTCGAGCTCGGCGGAGACGTTACCGGCGTCCTGCATATCCTGTGCCATCTTTAGACCTTCCCATCGAGTCTGGCGTCATTACAGTTCTTGTGCCTCGGCGGCGATCTTAGCGGCAGCGTCGCGGGTGCGCATCATATCCATCGCGCGCTTGTCGAGCACCTTGATCTGACTGGTCAGCATGACCGCATCGACCACACCCCAGATCACGAGGCCCGTAGAGATCGAAAACCCAAGCGCACCAACTGTACCACGAAGGCGCGAGCAGATTGCCGCGACAAGGGCGGAGACGACAACCATCTTGATAAACGAGCCGCGGCGTTCGCGAAGCGTGCGGGCCTGCGTCACATAGGCAATGCGAGCCGCCTCAGAAGCCTCCGAGCGCATCTGGGCCTCGCGCGCAATGGCCGCCGCCTCAGCCGACATACCGCCGGCCATCAGCGAACGCTCCGCATCCTGGCCGCCCCGCATTTAGAAGTCATCGGGCGAGAGCGTATGGACGAACTCGTCGAACTTCTCGAACTCCTGCTCGTCGTCAACTTCCTCGGTATGGGCAGAAACAGTGCCCAGGCGATTCATGATGTCGTCCTCCACAAACATGGGGGCATTGCTGCGCACGGCAAGGGCAATGGCATCACTGGGACGGGCATCGATCTTGCGCTCGTCACCATCGGCCAGTACGACAATCGTCGCGTAGAACACCGGCGGCTCGGCGCGAACGATTTCGATGCGTTCGAGCTTGGCACCCAGGGCGCCAACAGTATCGAGCAACAGGTCATGGGTAATCGGGCGCTCGGCGCGACCGCTATCGATGCCGCGGCTGATGGCAGCAGCTTCAAACGAACCAGTCTGAATGGAAAGGGAACGCAGTGGCGCGGGCGAGTCCGATTTGCTGCAGCGCTCGCGAAGCACGATAAGCGATGGCACGGGACCGGCGGCCATGACGATGGTCTCTATGTCGACACGAACCATGGAACACCTCCGGTACGTAGCGGTTAACACGCGGCAGTCCGCCGCATTGAATAGCTATACTACCCAAACTTTCGCACAGCACACAAAACCAAAATGAGATTTATCGCAGACAAGAAAAAAGCCCCGAGGCAATGCCCCAGGGCTCTTCACAGTTTTGATGGTGGACCTGACAAGATTCGAACTTGTGACCTCCCGGTTATCAGCCGGACGCTCTAACCAACTGAGCTACAGGTCCATCATGGTGGAGGTTAGGGGGATCGAACCCCTGACCTCAGGCTTGCAAAGCCCGCGCTCTCCCAGCTGAGCTAAACCCCCACGGAGACAGTAATAAACACCCCAGCGGCGACTCGGCTCTCGCTGGGGTGTTTATTGCGAAAGAAAGTGGTGGACCTGACAAGATTCGAACTTGTGACCTCCCGGTTATCAGCCGGACGCTCTAACCAACTGAGCTACAGGTCCATCGCGCAAGGGATATATTAGACGAGTCGTTACGCGCGCGTCAACAACTTTTTTTGAAAATCTTTGAAGGGTGTTCGCCCCGGTCGCACGGCGGCATGTGAAGTCGCCTACTCGGACAGTCCTGACTCGCACAGAGAGCACATTAAGTGCTCTCTGGCTCGTGCGGAACTCGCGATCGACTTCACATGTCGCCGTGCGACCGGGGCGAACACGAGTCCCAAGGTTTTCAAAAAAGCGGTCGGCGCGCAGTGCGCCGACCGCCGATATATGGGGTCTGATATTTTCTACCAGCCAGGGCCTCTTACTCGTCGAGGAGATCTTCTGGCATGTCGTTGCCGTCGCCTAGATCGACAGGGGTTTCTTCGGAAGCAGAGCCGTTTTCTGTGGCTTCGCCTTCGGGCTTTTCCTTGGCTGCCGTCATGCGGGCGACAGCGCATACGCGGTCGTTGTCGTCGACGGTCATCATCTTGACGCCCTGGGTGGCGCGGCCGGTCTGGCTGATCTCGTCGGTCTTGACGCGAATGACCGTCGCGCCCTCCGTCACGATGAACAGCTCGTGCTGCGGGCCCACCGTCTTCATGGCCGCGAGGTTACCCTTACGCTCGGTCATTTGAATGGTGTAGACGCCCTGACCGCCGCGATTCTGCTCCGGGTAGTCCGCGACCGGCGTGCGCTTGCCGTAGCCGCGCTCGGTGATGACGAATAGATCGCCGTTGCCGTTAGTGACTTCCATGCCCAAAACGCTCACGCCGTCCTTCAGACCGATACCGCGAACGCCGCTGGTATCGCGGCCGGTGGCGCGCACCTGCTCCTCGGAGAACATGATCGCCTTGCCCGCGGTGGTGGCCAGGATAATCTTGTCGCCCTCGCGCACGCGGCGCACGTTCAGCAGCGCGTCGTCGTCACGCAGGTTGATAGCGATCAGGCCGTCGCGACGGCTGCGGTCATATGCGCTCATCACGGTCTTCTTGACCATGCCGCTCTTGGTGGCAAACATCAGGTACTCGTCGGCCGGGAACTCGCGGCAGCTGATGACGCTCGCGATCTTCTCGCCGTCCTCAAAGGGCAGCAGGTTGACGATCGCGGTACCGCGCGCCTGGCGCGTACCCACCGGCAGCTCGTGCACCTTCAGGCGATAGACCTTGCCCTTGCTCGAGAAGAACAGCACGTACTCGTGCGTGGACGCGATGAACATCTCGTCGATAACGTCGTCCTCTTTGAGGTTGACGCCCGACACGCCCTTGCCACCGCGCTTCTGGGCACGGTAGGCAGCCACTGGGATACGCTTAACGTAGCCGGTGTGGGTGATGGTCACGACCATATCCTCGTCGGCGATGAGGTCCTCGACATCCAGGTCCTTCTCAACCTGGCTGATTTCGGTACGGCGCTTGTCGCCAAACTTCTTGGAGATCTCGCGCATCTCTTCCTTGATGACGCCCAGAATCTTCTCCTCGTGCGCCAGCAGGTCCTCGTAGTAGGCGATGGCGCGGCGCAGGCCGTCCAACTCTTCTTGGATCTTGTCGCGCTCCAGGCCGGTCAGGCGGCGCAGCTTCATCTCGAGGATGGCCGTGGTCTGCTCGGGCGTAAAGCCAAAGCGTTCGATCAGTCGGCTGCTGGCCTCGGAGTCGGTCTGCGAGGAGCGGATGATGCTGATGACCTCGTCGATATGGTCAAGGGCCATCAGGTAGCCCTCGAGGATATGCGCGCGGGCCTGGGCCTTCTTAAGGTCGAAGCGGGTGCGGCGAGTGACGACGTCGACCTGGTGGTCGATGTAGTGCTGCAGCATCTCGCGCAGGCTCAGGCATTTGGGAACGCCGTTGACGAGTGCCAGGTTGTTGGCGCCAAAGGTCGTCTGCAGCGAGGTGTACTTATACAGGTTGTTGAGCACGACCTGCGGAATGACGCCCTTCTTGAGCTCGATGACCAGACGGATGCCCTTCTGGTTGGACTCATCGCGCATATCCGAGATGCCCTCAATGCGCTTGTCGTTGACGAGTTGGGCGATCTTCTCCTGCAGGGTGCCCTTGTTGACCATGTAGGGAATCTCGGTAAAGACCAGGCGGCTGCGGCCGGTCTTGGTGGACTCCACATGTGCCTTGGCACGCACGGTAATGGAGCCGCGGCCGGTCTCGTAGCTCTGCTTAATGCCGGCGTTGCCCATGATGATGGCGCCGGTGGGGAAGTCCGGACCGGGCATGATCTGCATGAGCTCGTCGACGGTGGCGTCGGGGTTGTCGATCAGGTAGCAGGTG
>URZN01000158.1 GCA_900552345.1 uncultured Collinsella sp.
ATCGACTATGACTGCGCGCCTTCGAGGAAGAAGCGGCGGCTGAAGTAGTTGTACCAGGTGACCAGGAACGTGGCGATGGCCTTCATGGCCTGGTAGCCGATGCTCAAAAACGTGACGCCCACAAACATGTACAGATCGTTAAGGCCCAAACCAATCACCGACAGGATGGTGAAGATCGTAAACTCGCGCTTGCGGCTCATGCCCTCGCGATGGTCGAACACGTACTTCATGCTGAGCCAGTAGTTGACCACGACGGACGTGATAAACGAGATCGTGGTGCTCATCAAAAAGTCGAGGTGGAACAGCTCGACGAGTGCAATGAGCATGCCCCAGTCGATGCCAAAGGAGATAAGACCCACGACAGCGAACTTGAGGAACTGCTTGGTATGAGGTTGTGCCAGTGCCTTGCGCACGTAATCACATCCAATGCGTTGACGAATCGAGCAACGAGATACTTTAGAGCTTTTGCAAGGGAAACGTAAGGTCTTTGGCAAGAACTATACGAACTCGCCAAATATTCAAGAGGTAATCCGCAAACGTTGCAAATCTTCCCGCAAACGAGCAGGGCCCACGAACAACGCAGCACTCGATGCGCATCGTCCGTGGGCCCCGTAGTGCAACGAGGAGGTCGAGCTACTTGGTCTCGTCGCCCTCCAGGAAGATCTTTCGGGTCACAAAGTTGTAGACCATGACCAGCGCGGTGGCGCAAATCTTGGCGATATTGGCCTCGAGCCCCAGGCCGGCGTTGAGCGCCAGCACGATGCCGTCGTTGAGCGCCAAGCCGATCACGGACAGCACGACAAAGATGATGAACTCGCGGTGGCGGCTCATGCCCTCCTTGTGCGCAAACACGTACTTCATGCTCGCGACGTAGTTAAAGATGAGCGAGACGATAAAGCCGCTGGTATTGGCGATCAGGATATTGAGGCCCAAACCGTAGTGGAGCAGATTCATGATGCCAAAGTCGATGATCGTGGCGACGACGCCGACGACGCCAAACTTCATGATCTGCGCAAGGAGCTTTTGCATGGTACCTGCCTTAGAGTGGCGCCGGAGCGCCGCGGGGATGACAAACTCAGCAAGTTTAGCCAATCCCCGCAGGCGGGGCTAGGCGCGCTCCTCGATAGCACCGTTTCTATATGCATCGAGCAGCTGGCGTAGGTCCTGGATTTGGCTGCGGATCTTGGCGCCAGTGTCGGTATCGCTGACCATGCGGCGGCGGTCGGCCTCGTCAAAGCGGTTGGTCTCGCTTTCGATGTCCACGTTGCGGGTGAGCGCCTCGGCAACCGTCGTAAAGGCCCGGTGCGACTTAAGACGGCATCCGCGCGAGCTCGAGATAAGCGTGTAGCCGGCGATGCCCGTCTTGGGATGGTAGGCGCGACAGAAGCCGCCGTCGATGACCAACAGCTTGCCGTTGGCGCGGATGGGCTGCTCGCCCTTGGTAGTTTTGACCGGGGTATGGCCGTTGATGATGTGCCCCGTCGGCGAGCAAGCCATGGGGGCAACGCCGAACTCGTGCATGATGTCGTCGCAGACCGAGGGCGACTTGGTAAGCGTGAAGTACGGGTCCATCGGCTCGGCCCAGGTGCTCTTATCGGCGATATAGGCGCGCTCAAAGGTACGCACCAGGCGTCCGCTCGCGGGTGAGTTAAAGCCGATCCACAGGTACCACATCCAGTCGAGGGCGTCGCGGTCGCCCACGCGCCAGGCGCGGCGGGCGATGCGGTCGCAAAAATCGAGATAATCGCGACCGGCGTGCCAGGTACCCAGGCAGTTCATGCTGCTAAAGGTGCCGTCTTCGTTGAGCGGCACGCAGCCATGGAACAGCAGGTTGCCGTTGGTGACCTTGTACATCGAGCCGTGGGTGTAGAGGAAATCGATATGGCGATGCAGATGATCGGCGGTGATAAACTCGGACACGAGCTTGTCGATGATGTGCTGTTCCTGGGGCGTGAGCGTGTAGGGGTCCGTCGGGTCGACGGTGGGGAAATCGTTGGTCGTGAGCGGCCACACGCTGCCGTCGGCGAGCGTGACCGTGCCGGTGTCGTGGTCGATCTTGTCGAGCAGCAGGCGGTCGGTCATGTCGAACTCGGGGTGACGCTGGATAATCTGGCCCTCGAGTTTAAAGAGCAGCACGTTGATGGCCTTGATCAGCGGGGTGATGGACTCGCCGGCGGTATAGGTGGCGTCGGCGAAGGCGACAAGCTCGCGCAGCGAGATGCCATAGTCGTTCTCGAGAATCTCATAGTTGTCGTAGCGCAGGTTGTTGCGCAGCACCGTGGCGATGCAGGCGGGCTCGCCGGCAGCGGCGCCCATCCACAGCAGGTCGTGGTTGCCCCATTGAATATCGAGCGAATGATAGGTGAGCAGGCGGTCCATAATTTTGGCCGCGCCGCCGCCACGGTCGAAGATGTCGCCCACCAAGTGCAGGTGGTCGACGGCGAGGCGCTTGATGAGTGAAGCAAGCGACTCGATAAAGTCGTCGGCGCTGGCGGTCTCCAGAATGGATTCGATAATGCGCTCGTGATACCGCACGCGGTAGTTGTTCTCATCCGGATGCGTGTGCAGCAACTCGTCGATAATGTAGGCGTAATCGCGCGGGATGGCCTTACGCACCTTGGAGCGGGTATAACGGCTCGAAAGCGAGCGGGCAACCACAATGAGCTGGTCGAGCATGGTCTTGTACCAGGTGGGCGAGTCCTCGCGCAGGCTGCGGACAAGATCGATCTTCTCGCGCGGATAGTAGATTAGCGTGCACAGCTCGCCCTTTTCGTCAAAGGAGAGCGTGTCGCCAAAGATCTCGTCGACATGCTCGCGCACAACACCCGAGCAGTTGTTGAGGATGTGCATAAAGGCTTCGTATTCGCCATGCACATCGCTCATAAAATGCTCGGTGCCCTTGGGCAGGTTGAGGATGGCTGAGAGGTTGATGATTTCGGTGAATGCGGATTGCTCGGTGGGGAACTGTCTCGACAGCAGGCGCAGATACTTGAAGTCTTGCGGATTGCGATCGAATGCGACCATGAAGCACCTTCCGATGTGGTTGGTAAAACTGACAAACAGCGTCAAACGTTTATCAGTATGCGCCGCTTTTGTTTCGATTGGAGATGGGAGGTCAAATTGTTGGCCGAACGGTTTGGTAAATCGATTTAGTTGAGGTAGATATGGCGGTTGAATGGAGACGCGGGGTCGTTTTTGCAGGCGCATACCTCCGGGATCGATAGGGATGATAACGGTAAAGATGTTCACTACCTTTGGTTCAATTTGGTAAATAGTGGACATTTGTACCGTATTCACGATTGCTGTGCGATAATTTGCGCAGTAATGAGTAAGGAGCCTCATATGAGTGATTTTGTCCTGACCTGTGAATCCGCCGCCGACCGAACCCGCGAGTTCTTTGAATCGCGCAATATCCCTGTCGTGTGTTTTCATTACGAGATCGACGATGTTGTCTATACGGACGATCTGTATCAGTCGATTGCGCCGGACGAGTTTTTTGCCCAGATTGCCGCGGGCGCCATGCCCAAGACGTCTCAGGTGAGCGTGGGTGAGTACGAGGAGTTTTGGGAGCCGTTTGTTGCCGAGGGTAAAGACGTGCTGCACCTGGCGTTGTCGTCGGGTATTTCGGGCACGTATGGATCGGCCTGCGTTGCGGCGCAGATGCTTGCGGATCGCTATCCCCAGGGCGGCAAGGTACGCGTCATCGACTCGCTGGCGGCGTCTTCGGGCTTTGGCCTGCTGGCGGAATGTGCCGCCGACGTTCGCGATAGCGGCGCTTCGCTCGACGAGACGGCCGCTTGGATTGAGGAGCATAAACTCAACCTGCACCACTGGTTCTTCTCGACCGATTTGTCGAGTTACCTGCGCGGCGGTCGCATTTCGGCCGCGAGCGCGATCATCGGCACGGCGCTCAAGATTTGCCCGCTTATGACGGTCGGTTGCGAAGGTGAGCTGGCGCCACGCGAGAAGATTCGCACCAAGAAGCGCGCGATCTCCGAGATGGCCAAGACCGTGATGGCGCATGTGCAGGACGGCGCGAACTATTCGGGCAAGTGCATCATGTCGCACTCGGCGTGCCGCGAGGACGCCGAGGCCGTTGCGGCACTGATAGAGGAACAGGTTCCGCAGCTCAAAGGTAAGATTGAGATCAATAGCATCGGTGCTCTGATTGGCTCGCATACCGGCCCTGGCACGGTGGCCGTCTTCTTTATGGGCGACAAGCGCGTGGACTAACGTTCGTGGGCTGGCTGACGGTTTTAACGGCTGCGCCTGTCCCTCCCGACATTCGATAACAGAAAAAGGCCCGTCCCGTTGTTTGCGGGACGGGCCTTGCTGCTGCGGCTAGCGTTTCTTTCCGCGGAAGAAGAAGCCGTGCAGCGAGGGTTTGAGTCCGCGGCTGGCGCGACGCTCCTCGATATGATCGTGGATCGAAGCGACGCGTTCGATGACTTCGTCGGG
>URZN01000159.1 GCA_900552345.1 uncultured Collinsella sp.
CCGGTATTACCACGGGCGATGTCGACTATATTTTACGCAACGGCCTGTACATGCTTATCGCGACCGGCATGGCCAGCGGCGGCACGGTGCTGGGCTGCTATCTTTCGGCGCGCCTGGCCGCCAACGTGGCCTGCGATATCCGCAATGCCGTGTACGACAAGTCGCTCGAGCTGTCCGCCAGCGACTTTGAGCGTTTTGGCACGGGTTCGATGATCACGCGCTCGCTCAACGACATCAACGTGATTCAGCAAGCTGTCCTTCAGACGATTCAGCTGGTGCTGCCGGTACCGTTCTTGGCCGTGGCGGGCATCATCTTTGCCTGGTTTATCGATCCTGCCATGGGCACGCTGCTGGGCGTGGTCGTTGCGATCGTGCTGGTGGCGGCGGTCTTTACCGTTACCAACGCCGCGCCGATCTTTATGCGCCTGCAGAGCTTTATCGACCGCATGAACGTGGTGCTGCGCGAGAATATCGTGGGCGTGCGCGTCATCCGCGCATTTAACAAGGAGCGCCACGAGGAGCAGCGCCTGGACGAGGTGTTTAGCGATTACGCGGCCAACGCCATCAAGGTCAACCACCTGTTTGTGGGTCTCGACAGCTCCAGCTTCTTTTTGATGAATATCGCCGAGGTGGCGGTGCTGTGGGTGGGCGGCAACCGCGTGGGCGTCCACGCCATGCAAATCGGTAGCATCTCGGCCGTGCTGGAGTACGCGATCCTGATCCTGTTCTTTGTGATGATGGCGCAGATGGTGATTCTGACGCTTCCGCGCGCCGCGGCGTGCCTCAATCGTGCGCAGCAGGTGCTCGAAATCGAGCCGAGCATCGTGGACGGCAAGCGCACGCTGGATACGTGCGCGGCGGAGTCTGTTGACGGTACCGATGCGGTTGCCGTGTTCGACCATATGTCGTTCCGTTTTGACGATGCCGACGAGGATACCCTGTGCGACCTGAGCTTTGCCTGTCGCCGTGGCCAGACCACGGCGATTGTAGGCTCGACGGGTTCGGGCAAGTCGACGGTGGCCAAGCTCTTGCTTCGCTTCCACGATGCCACGAAGGGCACCATTCGATTGAACGGCGTTGACCTGCGCGACCTTTCGCAAGACGACATCCGCGGGCATATCGCTTACGTGCCGCAGAAGGCGTGGCTGTTCTCGGGCACCGTGGCAAGTAATCTGCGCTTTGGCAACGAGGACGCGACCGAGACCGACATGCTTCACGCGCTTGAGGTTGCCCAGAGCACCTTTGTACTCGATCAGCCGCAGGGGCTCGATACCCCGGTGGCGCAGGGCGGCACGAACTTTTCAGGCGGCCAGCGCCAGCGCCTGGCCATTGCTCGCGCGCTCATGAAGCAGGCCGATCTGTACATCTTCGATGACAGTTTTTCGGCCCTGGACTTTAAGACCGATGCCGCCCTGCGCCATGCGTTGCAAGACGAGACGCGTGACGCTGCGGTGCTCATCATCGCGCAGCGCATCTCGACGATTTTGCATGCCGACCAGATTGTCGTGCTCAAGGACGGCGAGATTGTGGGCTTGGGCACGCATAGCGAGCTTATGGAAACCTGCGAGGTGTACCGCGCCATCGCGGAATCGCAGATGAAGGGAGGTGAGTAGCATGACCAAGGAGCTCAAGAAGCAGGGCGGCGTTGATGACGCCGCTGCCGCGGGACTGGTCGAGGAAACGGCTGCCGCGTCGACCGAGCTGGATGACGCCGCCAAGGCTGCAGCCGAGCGCGAGGCTCGCCGCCAAGCGCTCTACGAGGAAAACGAACGTGCCGAGGACGAGCGCGCCCGCGCCGAGGCGGAACGCATGCGCGACGTTGACGACGAGGACGAGGACGAGACGCCCCGCGACACCTGGGCGACGGTGCGCCGCCTGTGGAGTGAGGCTGCCGGCGACCATTGGCGCTTCTATATCGTGTTCGCGAGCATTGTGTTCTATGTCATCTTTAACACTGCCGCGCCGGCATATAGCGCCCGCGTGATCGATGAGCTGTGGGGCCACATTCAGGTAGCGTTTGTCAACAACGCCACCTTCAGCATCACCTGGGAGAACTGCGGCAGGACTATCTTCATCTACTTTTTGATTTGGACGGCCGCCGCCTCGTTCTACGCGCTCCAGAGCTTTTTGATGTCGAGCGTGGCCGAACGCCTCAATCTGCGCCTGCGCAACCGTATCGCGCAAAAGCTCAACCGTCTGCCGCTCGCCTATTTTGACGCGCATCGTCCCGGCGAGGTCGTCAGCCGCGCGACCAACGACCTGGACAAGATGTCCGAGAGCATGCAGCGCGGATTGCTGCAGCTGCTCGTGTCGATCGGCACGGTTGTTGGTGCTGTGAGCGTGATGTTCGTGTTCAGCGTGCAGCTTACGCTCGTCTTTCTGTTCTTTACGGCACTGTCGCTGCTGGTGACGAAGGTCGTCTCGCGCCGCACACACGATGTGACGGGCGAGCGCCAGGAGTGGGTGTCCAAGATTACGAGTGCGGTCGAGGAAGGCTATTCGGGCCGTCTGGTGATCCGCGCGTTTAACCGCGAACGTCAGAGCTCCGCTGAGGTGCACGAGGCTTCGAAGGAACTGGCTCGTGTGAGCACCAAGGCCGACTTTATGATCAATGCTGTCGGCCCCGCGGTGCGCTTTATCGGCCGTTTGGCGCAGATCGTTATTGCGCTTGTGGGCTGCAGCATGCTGGTTGCCGGTCACATGACCGTCGGCGTGTTCCAGGCGTTCTTCCAGTTTATCTACGAGGCGTCCGAGCCCATGACGCAGTTGTCGTTTACCTTCAACTCGCTGCAGAGTGCGCTGGCGAGTGCAGAGCGCGTGTTCGACCTGCTCGATGAGCCCGAGATGGAGGCCGATCCGCTGCCGGACAAGGCCGCCAAGCTGCCGGGTCGCGTGGAGGGCCGCGTCTCCTTTGAGCATGTGCGCTTTGGTTATTCGCCCGACAAGCCGCTTATGCGCGACGTGTCGTTTACCGCCGAGCCGGGCCAGAAGATTGCCGTGGTGGGAACCACGGGCGCAGGCAAGACGACGCTCATCAACCTGCTCATGCGCTTCTACGAGATTGACGGCGGGCGTATTACGCTCGACGGCGTGGATACGAGCCGCATGGACCGCGGCGAGCTACGGCAGCAGTTTGGCATGGTGCTGCAGGACGCCTGGCTGTTCGATGGCACGATTGCCGAAAACATCGCCTACGGCTGTCCCGAGGCGACGCGCGACGAGATCGTGGCCGCCGCTCGTGCCGCGCAGGTCGACTTCTTTGTGCGCACCATGCCGCAGGGCTACGACACGCGCGTGGCCAACGATGCCGAAAGCATCAGCCAAGGCCAGCGTCAGCTGCTGACCATCGCACGCGTGCTGCTCAACAACCCGGCGATTCTCATCCTGGACGAGGCGACCTCAAGCGTGGACACGCGTACCGAGCTTGCCATCGGCCGTGCCATGGATGCGCTTATGCGCGGGCGCACGAGCTTTGTGATCGCACACCGCCTGTCGACGATTGTGGATGCCGACCTGATCTTGGTCATGGATCACGGCAACATTATCGAGCAGGGCACGCATAAGGAGCTGCTGGCTGCCGAGGGTGCCTACGCCGACCTCTATCTGAGCCAGTTCGCATAATGTGACAAAGGGACAGTCCCACATGTCGCATCAACGCAAAGGCGCGCCGGGGATGAATTCCCTGGCGCGCCTTCTTGTGTTGATGCGGGCTTGTGCCGTTCGCAGCCCTAGCGTTCGTCCGCGAGCTTGGCGACGAGGGCCTTGAGCTCGGCCACCTCTCGCTCGAGCTCCTTGACGCGGCGGGCATTCTCGGTGATGCCGTGACGGTTGAGCGCGGATTGCTCGGCGGCATCGTCGGGCATGTACTCGCGATGCTGCTTGGCATCGAAGCTCTCCTCGAACACGCGGCAGCCGTTGCGCTTGATGATGCGTCCCGGCACGCCAACAACGGTGCAGTTGTCGGGCACGTCCTTAACGACGACCGAGTTGCCGCCGATCTTGACGTTGTTGCCGATGCGGATGTTGCCGAGCACCTTGGCGCCCGTGCCCACGGTGACGTTATCGCCGAGCGTTGGGTGGCGTTTGCCGGTCTCGTTGCCGGTGCCGCCGAGCGTAACGCCCTGGTAAAGCACACAGTTGTCGCCCACAATGGTGGTCTCGCCGATGACGACGCCCATGGCGTGGTCGATAAAGAAGTGCTTACCGATCTGTGCGGCGGGATGAATCTCGACGCCGGTGATATGACGGGTGATTTGCGAGAGCACGCGGGCGAGCGAGCGATGTCCATGCTCCCACAGCCAGTGCTCGGGCACGTGGTTCCACTTGGCGTGCAGGCCAGGATAGGAAAGGAAGATGACCAGACCGTTTTGCGCGGCGGGGTCCTGCGCTTGGACGGTCTTGATGTCCTCGCGAATGGTATTGATAAAGCTCACCGGCCGCCCTCCCTTAGCG
>URZN01000160.1 GCA_900552345.1 uncultured Collinsella sp.
ATTTGGGTAGGCGACATCATGCCGTACGGCGAGGACGGCACGTTCTATCTCTATCATCAGCGTGACACGCGTAACCCCGAACCTTTCGGAGAGCCGTTTGGCTGGGCACTCGCTACGACCAAGGATTTCGTCAACTACAAGGACTTTGGCGAGAGCCTTGAGCGTGGCGGCGACGAGGAAGTCGACCAGTACATTTATGCCGGCACGGTGTTTAAGGTGGGCGACAAGTACCATGCGCTCTACACTGGTTGCAATCGCGATAAGGTCCGCGCACGTTTGATGAAGCAGGTTCTTCTTCACGCAACGAGCGACGACGCCGTCAAGTGGGAGAAGAACATCGCCGAGACGCTGCTTCCGCCCCAGGAGGGTTACGATGACCGCAACTGGCGCGATCCCTTTGTGCTTTGGGATGAGGAGAACGAAGAGTACATGCTCATCCTCGGCACGCGTGTGGGCGAGGACAAGCGTCTGATGACCGGCCGCCTGGTCAAGTTCACCTCCAAGGATCTGACCAACTGGGAGTTCCAGGGCGACTGGTGGAACCCGGGCCTGTACACCATGTTTGAGATGCCTGATCTCTTTAAGATGGGCGACTGGTGGTACCTCGTCTTTTCCGAGTACAGCGACGGCAACAAGACCCGTTACCGCATGTCCAAGTCCATCAACGGTCCTTGGATTACCCCCGCTGACGACTCCTTCGACGGCCGCGCGTACTACGCCGCTCGCACCGCATTCGATGGCGAGCGTCGCGTTCTCTTTGGTTGGGTTCCTACGCGTGACGAGGGCGGCGACCCCAGCTCTTACCTATGGGGTGGCACCTTTATGCCCCTCGAGATCGTTCAGCGTGCCGACGGAACGCTCGGCACCAAGCTCCCCGACAGCATGCTTGGCGCCTTTGGCGAGGCTAAGGCAGTCGAGACCTTTGAGCTTTCCTGCGAGTCGGGCAAGGTCGAGCAGGTGCTCGCCGCGGATGCCGGCTCCACCTACTTGCTCGATGCCGACATTGAGCTCGGCGGTAACGCTGCCGGCTTCTCGGTCAAGTTCGCCGAGGACGCCGAGACCGGTCTTGCCTATGAGTTCCGCGCCAACCTGCGCGAGGGCAAGCTCGAGTTCACGCCGGCTCCCCAGTACCCGTGGTTCCAGGTCAACAACATGGGCCTCGAGCGTCCGTTGTTCTTTAAGGGCGAGGGCACTCACCATGTGCGTCTGGTCGTCGACGACGACATCGCGACCATCTTTGTCGATGATGTTGCGCTCAACGCTCGCTTCTGCAACAAGCAGGGCCAGGGTGTGGCGCTTACCGTCACCGACGGTGCGCTCAAGTGCGCAAACGCAACGATCGCGTCTCTGTAGCGGCAACGAACCGTTTTATGATTTAGAAAAGGAATGGAGAGGAACATGGACTACAAGGCAGTGTCCCAGCAAGTCGTCGACAACGTCGGCGGACTGGAGAACATCGAGGGCGCCACGCATTGCGTGACCCGTCTGCGTCTGGTGCTCAAGGATACGAGCAAATACAACAAGGCCGAGCTCGAGAACATCGATGGCGTCAAGGGCGTGCTGTACAACAGCGGCCAGCTCATGATTATCTTCGGTACCGGTACCGTCAACAAGGTTTACGATGAGTTTATGGCTCTGACGGGCGTTAAGGAGATCAGTGCTTCCGAGGTCAAGGGCGCTGAGGCGGACAAGAAGGGCAAGTTCTTCTCGGTCCTCAAGGTATTCTCGGACATCTTTATCCCCATCATTCCCGCCTTCGTCGGCGCTGCAATCATCATCGGCCTTAAGTCGCTGATCGTTGCCAACGGCCTCTTTGGCATGGAAGGCAGCCTCGCCGATCACAGCGAGTTCCTCAAGAACCTCGCAAGCTTCTTTGCCATTATCGCCACCACGTTCGACTACCTGCCTGTCCTGGTTATGTACAGCGCGGTCAAGCGTTTTGGCGGTAACCCGATCCTGGGCATCCTCGTCGGTATCGTCATGGTTCACCCGAGCCTTATGAACCGCAACACGTTCGTTATGGACCCGACGGGTGCTGAGTACTGGAACTTCGGTCCGCTATCCATTCCCATGGTTGCTTTCCAGGGCGGCGTATTCCCTGCAATCCTGACTGCCTGGTTTATGGCCAAGGTCGAAAAGATTGCCCAGAAGTACATCCCCGAGGTCGTTTCGTTCGTCTTTGTCCCGACCGTTACCCTGATTCTTGCTAACGTCGCCCTGTTCACCGTGTTCGGCCCGCTCGGCAACCTGATCGGTGACGTCCTCGCCGGCGTAATCGATATCCTGTACAACAGGATGGGCGTCTTTGGTGCCTTTGTCTTCGCCGCGTTCCTGCAGCCGCTCGTCGTTACCGGTACGCATCAGTTCATCCAGGGTATCGAGGCAAACCTTGTTGCCACGACTGGCTTCAACTACATCCAGGCCATCTGGTCGGTTTCCATCATCGCCCAGGGCGGCGGCGCCATCGGTATGTACCTCATTCACAAGAAGCACTCCAAAGAGCGCAACATCTGCATGTCGTCCTTTATCCCGACGCTGGTCGGAATCTCCGAGCCCGCTATCTTTGCTGCAAACATGCGCTATTCGATCATTCCGTTCATCTGCGCATGCATCGGTGCAGGCTGCGGCGGTGCCTTCGTCAAGCTCTTTGAGGTGCGCGCTATCGGTCAGGGTCTGACCGGCGTGCTTGGCCTGCTCATCGTCACGCCCGAGACCCTCGTGTGGTATGTGGCTGGCAATCTCATCGCCTTTATCGTGCCGATCGTCTTGATCTTTGCCTACAACAAGGCAAAGGGCGTGCCGACCACCGATGAAGAGGGCGCTGGCGCTGGCTTCGACGTTAGCTTCTAGTTGAGCCGTTCAGTGTAATCTGAGGATAAGTCCATTTGAGGAAGGGCGTTCGACTCGTGTGAGTCGAGCGTCCTTCCCCATAGACGAGAAAGTCAACGGCGATGTTAAATCAAAAAAACAAGGTGACACGCGCGGACTATGAGCAGTGGCGTGCCGGACAGGATGAGACGGCTGGTCGCATCGCGTCCGACCCCGATAGGCTCCTGTTCCATGTGGAGCCTGAGCTTGGCTGGCTCAACGACCCCAACGGTTTGGTTCAGATTGGTGATACGTATCACATCTATCATCAATACGATCCGTTCTATGCTGCGCATGGCGGTCCAGTGCTTTGGAACCATCTGACGACAAAGGATTTTGTGACGTACGAGAATCATGGCCCCGCGCTGTTCCCCGATTCCGATTTGGATTCGAACGGAGCGTATTCTGGTTCTGCCTTTGTACGCGATGGCAAGATTCACTATTTCTATACCGGCAACGTCAAGCATTTTGACCGCGATGATTACGACTACGTGTTGACGGGCCGTGAGCAAAACCAGATTCATATGGTTGCCGAGAATCCCGACGAATTGGGCGAGAAGTGCATAGCTGTTGGACCGGTCGATTACCCCGACGATATCGGTACGCACGTGCGCGACCCCAAGATCCTTGAGCACGATGGTATCTACTACATGGTTCTGGGTGCTCGTACGAAAGACGACCGTGGCTGCGTGCTTGTCTATACCTCGCGCAATCTTGAGGACTGGAGCTATGCGACGCGCATTGAGTTGGGCGAGAAGTTTGGCTTTATGTGGGAGTGCCCCGATCTGTTTGAGCTCGATGGCGAGCTTATTCTCGTTTGCTGTCCGCAGGGTGTGCCTGCCGATGGTTGGCGTTACCGCAATCCGCATCAGTGCGTGTGGTTCCCCATCGAGGCCGATTGGGAGGCGCCGAGTTTTAAAATCGTCGGGCAGGGCATGCCCCCGATGGTCGATGCCGGTTTTGATTTCTATGCTCCGCAGTCCTTTGAGGATACTGCAGGCCGGCGTTTGATGATCGGATGGTCGGGTTGCCCCGATGCGACGGCAGAAAACCCGACGGTGGCGCGCGGGTGGCAGTGCGCGTTGACGGTGCCGCGAGAGCTGAGCATGCGCGATGGCAAGCTCTGCCAGCAACCGGCGCACGAGATTGAGAGGATGCGCGGCGACTGCGTTCGCGCGACAGGCGGTGAAACCGTTGAGGAGCCGGGCCGCCTGTTTGATCTTGTGGTTTCCTGTGAGGGCGCCAAGATGGTCGAGCTCGAAATCCGCAAGGGTGTCTTTGTGTGCTATGCAGACGGGATGCTTACCCTCGACATGGGTGACGAAGGCTATGGGCGCGACCAGAGGTCGATCGAGCTCAGCGAGCTTCGCGACCTGCGCGTGCTTTCGGACACTACGATGGTCGAGATTTTTGCAAATGGCGGCGAGGCGGCACTTACGAGCCGTACCTATTCGCCGGCGGTTCCGGCGATGGAGCTGCACGCCGAGGGCGCGGCATCGATGAATTTCTACCGCCTCGTGCATTAACCGTGCATGGGGCACGATTGGACTTGCTGGGCGGAATGTGTTGCAG
>URZN01000161.1 GCA_900552345.1 uncultured Collinsella sp.
GCCTGACGGACGCTGCTGCGCTCGCCCGTGCGCCCCATGACGATCTTCGAAATACCCGACAGGCGCGCGAACTCGGAGATCTGAAACGCGATGTCGTCGCCATAGACGGTTTCCATATGTGCTCCGAGCTGCTCGGCTAGGGCGATATTGGCTGCAAGTTTGGTACGCTCATTATCGCTCATGGCTTGCGTGCGCGGGCTCTCTACGAACAGGGCGACGAGCTCGCTGCGAAACGCTTTCGCCATGCGCGCGGCGGCACGGACGATGCGGGGATTGGTCGGCGCCGGGGAGACACAGACTAAGATACGCTCCCTGGTGTAGTAGTCACGGTTTCCCAGCACGCGTGCGGCGTCTGTGAGGTGGCCGGTGCGATCGGCGCAGCGGCGCAGCGCGATTTCTCGGAGTGCGGTGAGGTTCTCGACGGTAAAAAAATGCTGTTGCGCTCGGGCGGCTTGCGCGGGACGGTAGACGAGGCCGGCGCGAAGGCGCTCAAGTAGGTCTTCGGGCTCTATGTCGACGAGCTCGACCTGGTCGGCATCATCGAAGATGCGGTCGGGGATTCGTTCGCTCACGACAATGCCGGTGATGGATGCAACCATGTCGTTTAGGCTCTCGATATGCTGAACGTTCACGGTCGTATAGACGTCGATGCCCGCATGTAGAAGTTCCTCGACGTCTCGATAGCGTTTGTCGTGGCGAGACCCCGGCGCATTCGTATGGGCGAGCTCGTCGACGAGGATGAGCTGAGGGGCGCGTTCGATAGCCGCATCTAGATCGAACTCGCTGAGCGCAATGCCGTTGTGCTCGATGAGTTTACAGGGCACTTTCTCAAGCCCTTGTGCAAGATGGGCAGTTGCCGGACGTTCGTGCGGCTCAATGTACCCCGCGACGACGTCAACACCTCGCCGCTTGGCGGCGTGGGCGGCTTGAAGCATCGCATAGGTTTTGCCCGCGCCGGCAGCGTAGCCAAAGAAAATCTTGAGGTGTCCCCGGCTGGTTCGAGCGTCATCGGCGACCTCGTCTTTCTCAATTGCCTTGAGGATGAGGTCTGGATTGACGCGAGTGTCCGATGCGTCGCGCTGCATAGCGTAGCCTTTCTGAAGCGTTGTCCATGCGTGCATACGCGGTGAGGACGCCACTGTATGCTCGCGTGGTCGAGTATAGGCGCACTGCAGCCGCAATAGTGCTTTCTACCTGCATCTTTACGGCATCTTAAGGACGTGGGCCCCGGCCCTCACGCCTCTTTAATCCCTAGAAGCGTTTACTGTCCCCAGACGCTTGCGAGAGCAGGCGTCCGAGACATCGGACCGCGCGTGAAAGGGGCGGTAAATGGACATCCTCAGTCCCATCATCGGAGTCGTCTGCATTGGACTCTTTATCTATTACATCTACATTCTGATGAGGAGTGATTCGTAAACTATGGATGCTGCGATTCAGTACATCTTGTACTTTGCCGTGCTCGTCGTCTTGGCCGTTCCGCTCGGTCGGTTCATGGCCCATATCATGGATGGTGAGCATACGTTCCTGTCGCCTGTGATTGCTCCTGTGGAGCGTGGCGTCTATCGTCTGCTTCGCATCGACGCGGCAGAGCAGATGGGGTGTAGGCGCTATCTGGCGAGCGTGCTGGTCTTTTCGGGGATCGGCCTCGTGGCTCTTGTGGCACTCCAGGTGCTTCAGTCTTTCTTGCCAGGCAATCCCCAGCACCTGCCGGGTGTGTCATGGGACCTGTCGTTTAATACGGCTGCTTCCTTCATAACCAACACCAACTGGCAATCCTATTCCGGTGAGACCACCCTGTCCTACTTTGTGCAGTTCATGGGCCTCACCGTGCAAAACTTCTTGTCCGCCGGCACCGGTATTGCGGTCATGTTCGCGCTCATCCGCGGTTTCCGTCAGGTCAAGCAGCAGGGTCTGGGTTCCTTCTGGGTCGACCTTACCCGCACCGTCCTGTATGTGCTCATCCCGCTGAACCTCGTGTTTGGTATCTGCCTGGCTGCCGGTGGCGTCATCTCCAACTTCCAGCCGGCTCAGAAGGCTGAGCTCGTAGAGCCCGTTGCTGTCCAGCCTAATGCAGACGGCGGTTGGAGCGTTATCGACGGCGCCCAGATCGAGGGCGACACGGTCAAGGTCGACGGCAAGGTCGTCGAGGGCGCCCGCGTGGTCACCGAGCAGTTTTTGCCCCAGGGTCCTGCGGCCAGCCAGGTTGCCATCAAACAATCCGGCACCAACGGCGGCGGCTTCTTTGGCGCGAACTCTGCGCATCCGTATGAGAACCCCAATGCCTTCACCAACATCATCGAGATGACCAGCTTGCTGCTGATTCCGGTCGCCTGCTGCTTCACCTTCGGCATCGGTGTCAAGAATGCCAGGCAGGGCAAGGCCATCTTCGCGGCGATGTTTATCCTGCTCGTTGTCTTTACCGGCATCATCGCCGTTAACGAGCATATGGGTACGCCGCAGCTGGCAGATGGCGGCGCGGTCAACATCGAGATGGCCGATGGCCAGGCGGGCGGCAACATGGAGGGCAAGGAGAGCCGCTTTGGCATCGCCTCCTCTTCTACCTGGTCCGCTTTCACGACGGCTGCTTCCAACGGCTCGGTCAACTCCATGCACGACTCCTACACCCCGCTCGGCGGGTTTGTCCAGATGCTCCAGATAGCGCTGGGCGAGGTGGTGTTCGGCGGCGTGGGCTGCGGCCTGTACGGCATGATCGGCTTCGCCATCCTCACGGTATTTATCGCCGGCCTTATGGTCGGCCGCACGCCCGAGTTCCTGGGCAAGAAGATCGAGCCGACCGAGATGCGCTGGGCGGTGGTTCTGTGTCTCGCCACCCCGTTCGCCATTCTGGTGAGCTCTGCTATCGCCTGCATGGTGCCCGGTCTTGTCGACCAACTCAACAACGGCGGGGCGCATGGCTTCTCCGAGGTCCTGTACACCCTTACTTCGGCTGGCGGCAACAACGGCTCCTCATTCGCCGGCATGAACTGCAACATCCCGTGGATCAACGTGCTGCTGGGTATCGAGATGCTGTTCGCGCGGTTCCTGCCGATTGTGGGCACGCTCGCCATCGCGGGCTCGCTGGCCGGGAAGGGCAAGGTCGCCGAGAGCGCCGGCACGCTTTCCACCACCAATGCCATGTTCGTGTTCCTGCTGGTATTCGTCGTTCTGCTGATTGGCGCCCTGAGTTTCTTCCCGGCGTTGGCGCTTGGTCCCGTTGCCGAATTCTTCCAGATGGTTGCGTAAAGGAGTCGCAGATTTATGGCTATGCAAAAAGACATGATGAGCCGCGCGGTGCGCGATTCATTTGCCAAGCTTGATCCCCGTGTCCAGGTCCAAAACCCGGTCATGTTCCTGGTATGGCTGTCGGCCGCCATGACCTCCATTCTGGCCATCGCCTCTATTTTTGGGGTACAGGACGCCGACGTCCCCACGTACTATGTGATCGCCATTGCCGTCATTCTCTGGCTGACCGACCTCTTTTCAAATTTTGCCGAGGCACTTGCCGAGGGCCGCGGTAAGGCGCAGGCAGACTCCCTGCGCGCGGCGAAAAAGGACGTCGAGGCCCATCGCATCGAGTCCGTCGAGGATAAGGACCGCTTCACGGTCGTTCCCGGTACCGAGCTCTCACGCGGGGATCTGGTGGTCGTGCGCGCCGGCGAGCAGATTCCGGGAGACGGCGATGTCATCGAGGGTGCCGCCTCGGTTGATGAGTCGGCCATCACCGGCGAGTCTGCACCCGTGGTTCGCGAGGCTGGCGGCGACCGCTCTGCCGTTACCGGCGGTACCACGGTGCTGTCCGACTGGATCATTGTCAAGATCTCCAGTGAGCCCGGTCAGAGCTTCCTGGACAAGATGATCGCCATGGTCGAGGGCGCCGCCCGCAAGAAGACCCCCAACGAGGTCGCGCTCGAGATCTTTCTGGTTGCTCTGTCCGTCATTTTCATCCTCGTGACGATCGCGCTGTACTGCTACTCGAGTTTCTCTGCAGGGCTCAACGGTATGGCGAACCCCACCGCTGTGACCACGCTCGTTGCCTTGCTCGTCTGTCTGGCGCCCACCACCATTGGTGCGCTGTTGTCCGCCATTGGCATCGCCGGCATGAGCCGACTGAACGAGGCCAACGTGCTGGCCATGTCCGGCCGCGCCATCGAGGCCGCCGGCGACGTCGACATCCTCATGCTCGATAAGACCGGTACCATCACCTTGGGCAACCGCCAGGCCGCTGAGTTCATTCCGGTCGACGGTGTCGATCCGGCAGAACTCGCCGATGCCGCGCAGCTGTCCTCTCTGGCGGATGAGACCCCCGAGGGCCGCTCCATCGTCGTGCTCGCCAAGGAGCAGTTTGGGCTGCGCGGCCGCACACTCGAGGATAAGGGCATGGAGTTCATCCCCTTCACCGCGGCGACCCGCATGTCCGGTGTGAACTACGC
>URZN01000162.1 GCA_900552345.1 uncultured Collinsella sp.
GTTGCAAAGGATAACGATCGCGCCACCGATGATGAGGACGATCGCCACGCCACCGCCGATAACAAACGGCAGGTGAGTCTGGACAAAGTACAGCACATCCTCGGGCAGGGAATGGGGGATATTGGACTTATAGATGTTCACGTGAAGTGTTGAAGAATCATCTTCGTCGTAATAATCAGTCCAAATCTCGCGATCGCCATTCATGAAAGTAGAGCTGCAGCAATGAGAATCAAACTCGCTCTTGGCCCCGGTTTTTGCATCGACTAGGCATGCCGAAGACTTGTCATCGTCTGAGTACGTCCCAAGCAAGATGCCGCCATCATGCGAGATGCCGCCGAGATATCCATCGCCGAAGGGAAAAGCGATCGAGCTAATTATCTCGTCACTATTTAAATCGTAAACACTAAGATTCGCATCCTCTTCATTGAGATAGTAATAGCCGTCATCCTCATCAAAAAGATCATTCGATCCTTTCTTTGTATAGAGGGCATAAAACTCCGCTGAAGGGTTTGAATAAAGCCATTCAGGAGCGTGGTCATCATCGTTGAAAACAACGCTCATATTTCCATCGCGGTCCGCTTTTATTAATGCGGTGTCGCTCTGAAGATAAATATCGTCCGAGTAAGAGCTGGTGACGATATGCTCGATGTCCGAAGACCTATCATCTTTTTTCACGTTAACCGTTTTCAATTCCGTTGACCCTGTATCGCAATTGAAAACCCTAAGAGAAACAACGCCTTTCTCAGTATCGTATGGCAAGAAATAGAGACGGCTCATATCGTCTGAATAGTAGAAATAAGAGTCATCTTTATCAGATTGATATGTTTGAATTAGCTTGTCAGACTTAAGGTCATAGATTTCGATTTTTTTAAGCTCAGATTCATAGTCATAGTGCTCGACGGCTGCTCTTTTACCGTCATCGGAGACAGTTACTCCGATGTAGGCATATTTCGCCGAATTGATGGGATGGACTGTCTGGGTTTGGTTTTCAGGAGAGAATACGACCACATTGCTTCCGTCAATCCAATAGAGTTGATCGATGCCCGTGCGGTATGCGGAATCAAGACTTTTATCTGGGATAGCAATGGGGCTTGAACTGCCGTCATTGAAATTGATGAGAGTAATCCTCTTTAAGTTGGAATCATCATCGTAATCGTACAGATAGCCGAACATTGAATCGCCGCTCTTACCGATGTGAGAATAGGCGCCACTGGTCTTAAAGCTATATGACTTCTCCAGTTCAGGCGTCGGTACGCTGCCGCCGGCTAATGCTGCAGGAGGGGATGCGAGCGGAGACAGGGCTGCGATCAGGCCGATGGCGACTGCTGCAATCCTTCCGCTCCTTTGGATGCTCTTAAACATGGCAATCCTTTCCTCTGGATATGAATGTCGATACTGCCATGGTTAATCGGGATTCCGAAATCTTGTTGCGCAACATTCACCATCGGCAACATTTTTCGGCCAGCAGTGCCGTCCCCAAGAGATCGTTCTGAGTTGCGGTGAAATAGGGACTGAATACGGGCTCCAGAGGGCAAAACAGTCCCTATTCCACCGCAACTTCATGGGGATGTGTGACAATGCCCGTCGGAAAACATCTGCTGTCATTGGGGGCCTATCTATGCTGTACGAGTTTTGTGCCGAGAACTTTGAGCGAGTGCCGGCGGCCATCGAGGCCAGTGCGGGGCGCATCGAGCTGTGTGACAACCTCGCCGTCGGTGGCACCACGCCTTCCGCCGGCGTTATTAGCGCTACAGTCAGCTACGCTCACGATCATGACGCGCGAGTGATGTGCATGATTCGTCCGCGTGGTGGCGACTTTCATTACAACCAGGACGAGCTGCGCATGATGGAGATGGACCTGGGCCTTGCTGTGAGTGCCGGCGTTGACGGCCTGGTCTTTGGCTGCTGCAAGCCCTGTGCCGGCGGCTGGGCGCTCGACGAGCTAACCCTCGGCGCCCTCGTTATGGCTACGGGCTGCGCGACCGAGGAGTGCAAACGCGAGCCCATCGACATCACTTTCCACATGGCGTTTGATCAGCTCTCGCCTGAGGCTCAGCTCGACGCCATTGATACGCTCGCTGACTGCGGCGTTACGCGCATCCTCACGCATGGCGGTGCGGCCGGTACGTCGATCGAGGACAACTTCGAAAACCTGGCTCGTTTAATCGAGTATGCGGGCGATCGTTTGACCATCCTTCCCGGCGGCGGCATCACTACGGCAAATCGCGACGCGGTCGCGGCGGCGCTAGGCGTCTCCGAGCTCCATGGCACCAAGATCGTGCCGCTGGAGGTATAACCCGTGGCGCTGGTATTTGACGTTCAGCAGGCGAGCGGCAAGCCCGACGATAATCGTCGCCCTGGCACCGCGTGCCCTTTTTGCGACACGGAGGGGCTCGCCAACATCATCCAGCGCGATGGTGACTGCATCTGGCTCGAGAATAAGTTCAAGACCTTGCGGGCCACCCGTCAGACCGTATTGATCGAGTCGGCCAATCACGACGCCGACCTGGTGACTTATGAACCGGATGAGCTGCATCATGTGATGCGGTTTGCCCTGGGCTGCTGGCAGCAGATGATTGATTCCCAACAGTACCGCAGTGTGCTCATGTACAAGAACAAAGGCCCGCTTTCGGGCGGCAGTCTGGTCCATCCGCACATGCAGATTGTGGGCTTGGAACAGGAGGACGGCTATGCTTCGCTGACTTCCGCCAATTTCGAAGGCATCAATGTCTGGCAGCAGGGGAGAATCTCGGTCAACATCTCAACCGAGCCGATTATGGGATTCTTTGAGGTCAACGTCTCGGCTCCACAGGGAATCGCCGCCAGCGACGACGCCCGCGACCAAGCCGAAGCGGACCTGTTTGCCGATGCGATTCAGGTGGCCCTGCGCTATATCCTGCACGAGCACCACGGCGGCCGCGCAGAGTCATACAACTTGTTCTTCTATCACTTGGGCGGTCGGACCATTGCCAAGGCGCTGCCACGTTGGGTGGTATCGCCCTACTTTGTGGGCTATCGTCTGGCCCAGGTCAATGCCGAGACGACGCTCGATATCGATGCTGAGCGACTGCATGCGCATCTGGAAACGCTCGCGTAGCAAGGCGAGCGCCTGCGAAAAGCGTGCTGCCTAGCGTGCCATCGCGTCGCGGCCGGCCTTGACCCGCTTGCGCTGTTTGGCGCGCTCCTCGCTGGTTAGACGTTCAAAGAGATGCCCGATGGTCGAGGCCAGCACCTGCTGAAACAGCGTGCCACACATGATGGGGAACACGACCTCGCCGGGAAAATACTGCGTGGCGATGACGGCGCCCGAAGAGATATTGCGCATGCCGCAGGTAAAGCACATGGTGGTCGTCTCGCTATACGGCAGATGCAGGGCACGTGCGACCAGGATGCCGATGATAAAGCCGCTGATGGCAAACACCAGGATAAAGAGGGCGACTTCCAGGCGCACCGTGTTCATGTGCAGCACGTACTCGCTTATGGCGGTGGAGTTGGACGCGATGACGCCCATCATCATAAATTTGCAGGCGGGCGAGAGCGCGGGGGAGAGTTTCTCGTGCCCCCATCCGCGCGTGAGCTCGTTAATGACGATGCCGAGCACGGCGGGGATGGCGATCATAAAGGCCATGTTCTGCATCATGCTCGGCACGTCGATCGAGACGGTGGCACCCAGCAAGAGCTTGAGCGTGAGTGGAATCGTCACAGGCGAGATAACTGAGGACGTCAGGATAATGGTGAGCGCGAGCGGGCCGTTGCCGCCGAACATGCTAATCCACATAAAGGCAGTGACCGCCACGGGTACGCTGTACTCGAGCACGATGCCGCAGACAAGGTTGGGGTTGGAACCAAAGAGTAACGATCCCATGGCATAGGCTGCGATAGGGATAAGCACCGCCGAGACGAGCAACGCCAAGATCAGGTGCAGCGGACGATGGAACACCTCAGCCACCTGGTGAAAGGTGTTGCTGAGCGCACCTTGGAATGTCATAAAGGCGAAGAGGGCGGGAACGATGGGCTTAAGTACGCCGATCTGCTGGGGAAAGAGCACACCGAGCGTTACGCAAATCGGAACGATGACCTGCATGTGCCCCGCGAGAAACTTGCCCAGTCCAACCCATTGCTTCATATACTCTTGTGACTCCCTTTGCTCGTGAATCCGTTTTGAATGGATATGCTAGACGCTCGCATGCGTTCGTGCGTCAGAAACGCTCGAATATTTCGAGGTTATTACCGGCATCGTTTACCGAAACCGCGGCGTGCTGCGGCGATTTGCGTCCGCGCTGCACGGTATAATAAATCCGTTCAACAGATCTGCCTGCCGAAGCGGGCATACACAGAGGACTCATCGCTATGAACCG
>URZN01000163.1 GCA_900552345.1 uncultured Collinsella sp.
TGCGTGCGGCGGTGACGGCAAAGTCGCCCAGGAAGAACTCGCTCGCGGCGTGACGATCCATAAGGGGCATCAAAAAGCCGGAGCGCATAACGGTATCGATGCCGAGGGGCTTGGCGGGATTGACCTCGCGTGCGATGGCGTCGGTCACGACGTCGGTGTCGTTGTGGTAGGCCACGCGGGCATTATCGTACTCGGGCAACTGATGCAGGGCGTTGACCAAGATCACGGGCTCGTCATCGCGCGCGAGCAGCACGCCACAAAAACGCTCGAACATATCGGCATAAAAGCCGGTCAGATAGTAGATCGACCACGGGTCATTAACAAGCAGCTGCGCGCCGGGGTGCTGAGCCTCGAGCGCATCGAGCACGCGCGCCACACGCTGGTCATCGACATGTGCCATTCATCGTCCTTTCGCTAGGTTGCCACCATGGTATCCCCAATGCCAGGGTAGTCAATTTGGGACGGGGCTATTTTAGCTGTGTCAAACATGCGGAATGATTTTTCTGGGACGGGGATTAAATAATCATTCGGCACATAATGATTATTTAATCCCCGTCCCAGAAAAATCATTTGAGCGAACGTTCGGGCGAAAGTAGTCATAAGGGGCCGGTCCCAAATGGGCTGGTTTCAAAAGTATGGCGGATTACGGGGATGGACCTGTACTCCTTGACCATGGGAAAAATCGCGAAATTAAAACCGCAGGTAGAAGGCTTATCAAAAATCGAAAATTGCCAGTATGGATGGGGGTCTCTGAATCAGCCCCGTAATCCGGCATAGTTTTGAAATGGCACTAAAGTAGGCACAAGCTAAATAACGATTCCAAGGATAGTTGCGGTGGAATAGTCCCTGGATACCGGGGTTTTGGCGGAAATCAGGAACTATTTCACCGCAATTGTGGAGGGGCGGGGTGGATGGCGGGGTAGCTAAAAGAACCCCGTCCCAAATGAGCTACTTAGGCAGGGTCGATGTCCATGCTGGCGATGAGGTCGGTACCGGTGTCTAGGAGGTCGGGGAGGACTACATCGCCCATACGGATGGGGGCTTTGACCACTAGGCCGCGGATGAGGTCCATAGCCTGGGCGTGAAGTGCCAGCGGGATGGCTTCGGCCGTGCGCACGGGCAGCAGCGCCTCGTCGCCGCCGGATACGGCTACGGTTGTGGTGAGCACGCGCATGGGGCAGGTTAGTTCCTGGTGTGCGAACTTGTCGCCGCGCGGGCAGCTGTTGCCGGTCACGGAGCGCACCGCTGTCACGGCACCGTTGGCATCACGCTCCACCTCTACGGTCAGGAGGCACTCGGATGGGCAGGTGGTGCAGTTGAACTGCAGCGACTCGATCACATTTGTGCTCATGGCTTTACGCCTCCTCAACGGGATCGACGGACAGGACAATTTCGCTAACACCCAGGTCGATTGCGCGCTGAATCACCTTTGCCGGTAGCGGGAAGCTTTCCATGACGCTCGGTTTAAACGGGCGGACTTTGCCTGCAAACAGTTCCTCGTCGCCTGCCAGGATACGTACGCGGGCGGCGTCGACCGGTCGGCGTACGCGAAAGTTGAGTTTGGTGAGCGCCACAGCCGTAATGCGTCCCGGTAGCGCGTAGCCTGCGATACCGGCAGGGGAGACCGTGAGTTGACAACCCGTGCCCGCAGTGCTCGTCCCGGCGGCGCCGCCCAACGCCCACGCCGCCGCGGCTGCGCCGGCGCGCTCGGACTCGGTCGTGACATTGTCTGCCAGGTCGTGCACGTGCAGCACGTTGCCGCAGACAAATATGCCCGGCACGCCCGTCTGCAGGCTCTGGTCCACTACGGCGCCGCGCGTGCGTGGGTCCAGCTCCACGCCCGCGGCAACCGAAAGCTCGTTCTCGGGAATCAGGCCCACCGAGAGCAGCAGAGTGTCGCACGGAACGACGCGCTCGGTCCCCGGAATGGGCGCCAGATGCTCATCGACCTGGCTCACTTCGACGGCCTCCACGCGGTCGTGCCCGATCACGCGCGTGACCGTGGTAGACAGATGCAGCGGAATGCCAAAGTCGTCCAGGCAGTTCTTGACGTTGCGGCGCAGGCCGTTGGCGTAGGGCATGAGCTCGTACACGCCCTCGACCGAAATTCCCTCGAGCGTGCAGCGGCGCGCCATGATCAGCCCGATGTCGCCCGAGCCTAAAATGACGGCGCGCGAGCCGGGTTTGAGGTTCTCGATATTGATGTATCGCTGCGCCAGGCCGGCCGTAAACACGCCGGCGGGTCGGCTGCCGGGAATCTTGATCTCGCTGCGGGTACGCTCGCGGCAACCCATGGCAAGGACGACCGCACGCCCGGTGAGCTGCAGCATACCGGTGGGGCTCATGAGCGTGACGGTGTGGAGTGCGGCGTCTTTCGTGGACGCGCCCGAATCAATTCCAAGCACCATGCTGTCCAAGAACAGCGCAATGTTGGTCGTGCGCACCTGGTCGATAAAGCGCTGTGCATACTCGGGGCCGGTGAGCTCCTGCTTAAAGTGCGATAGGCCAAAGCCGGGGTGGATGCACTGGCGCAGGATGCCTCCCAGATGCTGCTCGCGCTCCACGATGGCCACACGCGCGCCGGCCTTGTGCGCGGCAAGCGCGGCCGCCATGCCGGCAGGTCCGCCTCCTATGACGACCACGTCGAAGGCCTGCTTAGGTGCTGCCTCAACGGCATCGCTATCAATTGCGCTCGATTTGAATTCCGCCATCCTAGCGCACCCCCTTCAAAGGTCCCTCAACGAGCCACGAGCCAGTGTCCTCCAACAGCACCTCGCTGGGGTCGCAGCCCAGCTCGCGCGCTAGGATTGCCACCACGCGGCTCTGGCAAAAACCACTTTGGCACCGACCCATGCCGGCGCGGCAGCGGCGCTTGACGCCCTCGACGGAAACCGCGCCCGGGCGGCGTCGGATCGCGGCCACAATCTCGGCCTCGCGCACCGTCTCGCAGCGGCAGACGATCTGCCCCCATGCAGGGTCGGACTCGATTAGCTCCTTCTTGCGCGCAAGCGGCGCACGGTCGAAGTCGTCCGGCGCGCGGCGAATCGGATCCCAATCGGCCCGCTCGCGCAAAGCGACGCCCGCCTCGCGCATCACGTGCTCCATGCGCTCGGCAATGGCCGGCGCGCTCGCCACGCCTGGCGACTGAATGCCTGCCGCCTGAAACAGCCCCGGAACCACGGCCGACTGCCCAATAAAGAAGTCGTTCGTTCCCTTAATGACCGGACGCCCGCCGGCAAACGCGCGCACCACGCGGCGCGTGTCCAGATCGGGAACCAGCTTGCGCGCTCCCGTCAGTAGCGCGTTCACATCGCTCGCATAAGTCTGTGTGTCGCCCGGCTCGCGCACGGCAGCGGTCGCGGTGATCACGGTGTTGCCGTGTACCGTGCCCGTGACGATAACGCCCTTCGACACCGGCGTGGGCACGGGGTAGAGCGGCATGAGCGCGCGCGACTCCTTGTCCAGCACCACAATGTTTCCCTGGCGCCAGACCATCTGGAACTCCTCGGCGCCCGCCATATGCGAGATGTCGGCGGCGCCGTTGCCCGCGGCGTTGATTAGATAGCGGCATCGCACATCGCCGGCGGTCGTTGCCAGCGTAAAGCGCGCAGCCCCGTCGGTAGCCTCGCCACTAGCAACCTCAATTGCTTCCACCGGCGCGGACCGCATAAACGTCACGCCGTTGGCGACTGCGTTCTCCAGCGCGGCGATGGCGACCTCAAACGGATCGACAAAACCGGTCGAGGGGCACCACAGTGCGCACGTGGCCTGGGCACTCGCACGCGGCTCCAGCTCGTGGATGCGCTCGGGGCCGATAATCGACAGCTCGGGCACGCCGTTGGCTAGGCCGTTGCTGCGCAGCTTCTCCAGGTGCGCGAGGTCTTCGTCGTTGAAGCCCAGCACCATCGACCCGGTTCGGCGGAACAAAAAGCCTAGCTCCTGGGCCCAGGTGCCATACAGCTCGCAGCCGCGGGCGTTGACCTGCGCCTTTACGATGCCCGGTGCCGGATCGTAGCCGGCGTGCACCAGGCCGCCGTTGGCCTTCGACGCGCCCAGCGCGATATCGTTGGCCGCCTCGACCACGCAAATGGACAAGTCATAGCGCGCGAGCTGCCGCGCGATGGCGCACCCGGTGATGCCCGCGCCCACAATTGCGATATCAAACGTTTCTGCCACGGTGCCTCCCAGACGAGTTGACAGGCTGTCAATAAGACTATCCTACGGTCTGCACGCCCACAGTGCGGCGGCAATGCGGCGAACAGCCCCGCAACACCCGCCAACGGCAGGGGAGGGGGAGACTCGGCAACGTCGACAACCTCGTCTGCCACTTTCGGTGTCG
>URZN01000164.1 GCA_900552345.1 uncultured Collinsella sp.
GGGCAAACCCCCATGCGGGACATCTTCTACTTCTTAAGCGCTTCCACACCCGGGAGCGCCTCGCCCTGCACGAGCTCCATGGAGGCGCCGCCGCCGGTCGAGATGAACGTCATCTTGTCGGCCAGGTCGAACTTGTTGACGGCGGCCACGCTGTCGCCGCCGCCGATGATGGTGTCCGCGTCGGCGTTGGCGGCCACGGCGTCGGCCACGCGGTCGGCCCCGATTTCGTGGGGATTGGGATAGTCGGCCTCGAACAGCGAGCCCGCCGTTTCGGCCGAGCACACGAGCGCGTCCTTCCCGATCATGCGATGCGCGGCCGCGCACCATGCCATGGTGAGCGCGGGCACCACCGAGGCCAGCGCCACGCCGCGAACATCATCGAGCTTCAAGCCCTCGGACGCCAGCAACGGCACCAGTTTCACACGGAGCTCGTCGGAGGTATGGCTTTTGTTCGTGGCCACACGCCACCGATATTGCAGGCTCCCGTCCTGGTAGATCCCCACTACGGTTTGCGTATTTCCCACGTCGATGGCAAGTAACATGTTCCTGACAGTCTCCCTCGGTCGCACCCCGAATGCTTATAGTTGCTCTCGACATTATAACAACCCGCCCACGCGCATCTGTCAGGCACCGGCAACGGGAGTCCATCTGATAGAAAGGCAACACATGAACGACACCCCGCATCGCATTCTCGTTGTTGACGACGAGCCCTCCATTACCGAATTCGTCAGTTACGCCCTCAAGAAGGAGGGGTTCTTCACCGACGTGGTGGACAACGGCGAAGACGCGCTGGCGTTGGCCACGAAGAACTCGTACGATCTGTTCGTGCTCGACATCATGCTGCCCGATACCGACGGCTTGGCGATTATGCGTCGTCTGCGTGCCGATCGCTTGACGGCGACGGTGCCCATTATGATGCTCACCGCCAAGGACACCGAGCTCGACAAGGTCATGGCGCTCGATAGCGGTGCCGACGATTACCTGACCAAGCCGTTCTCGCTTATGGAACTCGCTAGCCGTTGCCGTGCGCTGCTGCGCCGCGGCGGCATGGTCAAGCAGGCGAACGATGTGCTCAGCGTGGGCGATATCGTACTTTCGCCCAGCCACCGCGAAGTGACTGTTGCCGGTGAACCGCTCAAGCTCACGCTGCGCGAATTCGACCTGCTCGAGTACCTCATGCGCAAACCTGGCGTGGTCTTTACCCGCGAGTCGCTGCTGCAGAGCGTATGGGGCTGGGACTTCGACGGCGGCTCGCGCACCGTCGACGTGCATGTGCAGACGCTCCGCCAAAAGCTCGGCGAGCGTGCGAGCGCCATAGAGACCGTGCGCGGCGTGGGCTATCGTCTGGCCGAGCCTACGGCCGATGACGATGCCGAAGGAGCCGACAGCGCGGCTAGCGCATAGGAGGAGTAGCTCGTGGTCTTAGCCCCCCAGGGAAAACGTACCCTGTCGCATCGCGTGTTCGCGACGATTTTTCTCTGCGCTATGGCGGTTATCGTGGCGTTTACGGTGCTGGGCGCGTTCTTTGTGCAAAATACCCTGGCAGATGCCACGAGCGCCAACCTTTCGCAGGAAACCGAGCTTATTGCCGCTGCCCTCAATGAGCAACGGGAGCCCATTTCCTTTCTGCGCAGCTTCGATCGCGAGGACTTGCGCATCACGCTGATCAACAAAGATGGGTCGGTTGCCTACGACAACGAGGCGTCGCCTTCTATGTTGCCCAATCACGGCGATCGTCCCGAGGTCGCCAAGGCTTTCGAGAGCGGCTCGGGTTCTGCGGAGCGCGCAAGCTCCACGCTCGACGAGATTATGCTGTACCGAGCCGTCCGACTTAACAACGGCCAGGTTGTTCGCTTGGCGCAAGCCCAACCTGGCGTTGCAGCGATTCTGATGTCTCTCGTGGCGCCGATGCTGCTCATTGCGGCGGCAGGTGCGGTGCTCTCGTTTTTCTTGGCGCGTCGTGAGTCCCGCGCCATCATTGAGCCGTTGCAGGAGGTCGATCTGGACCATCCTCGCCGCAGCTACGAGCATGCTTATGCCGAGATGGTTCCCATGCTCGAGCGCATTGAGTCGCAACGCCAGGAGCTCAAGCGCCAGATGGCGGTGCTGGCGGACAACGACCGCATGCGCCGCGAGTTCACGGCCAATATCACCCATGAGCTCAAGACCCCGCTTACGGCAATCTCAGGCTATGCCGAGCTCATTGCGAACGGCATGGTCGAGGGTGAGGACGATCTGCGCACCTTTGGCGGCCGCATCTACCGTGAGGCGGGCCGTTTGGCGGCGCTCGTCAACGATATCCTCACGCTTTCGAACTTGGATGAGTCCGAGCGTGCGAGCGATGGCGAGGCGGTGCCTATTGGCTCCACGGAGCCCATTGAGCTTTCGCGTGCTATCTACGCGGTCGAGCAGCGTCTTGAGCAGGTCGCCCGCCAGGCAAATGTGGCGATAGGACATGAGACCAAGTCTGTGGTCGTCGAAGGCGTATCGCGCCTGATCGATGAGCTCATCTACAACCTGGCGAGCAATGCCATTCGCTACAACCGGCCTGGCGGTACGGTGACGTTGCGGTGTGGAACCAACGACGACGGGCGCCCGTATCTGTCGGTTGCCGATACGGGTATTGGCATTGCGCCCGAGGAGCAGGGTAAGGTGTTCGAGCGTTTCTATCGCGTTGACAAGAGTCGTTCTAAAGCGCGCGGTGGAACGGGTCTGGGTCTGGCCATCGTCAAGCATGCCGCCCTGTATCATCACGCCTCGCTCGATCTGTCAAGCGAGTTGGGGGTGGGGACCACCATCACGGTGACGTTTCCCGCGCAACAGGACGAGCAGTTCGTGTAGCGGTACTGCAAACATGTGAATTTCACGCCGCATCGGGGCTGCCGGTGCGGCGTTAATGTTGCGCAACAATGGTGTCAGCGCTGTATCTTATGTATAGAGTTCGGACTTGGCAAAAAGATGCGATATTATACGAGCAGTTTTGTCGATATGAACTAGGGAAATGAAAGGCAAGCTGCATGACCCTTCTCGAACTGTTCCAGCTGCTTAAAAAGCACCTTAAGCTGGTCATCGCCCTCCCGGTGGTCTGCGCGATCGCCATGGGCGTCGTCTCCTTCACTATGATGGACAACACCTACACCGCCACGACGAGCATGTACATTCTCGCCAAGACCGATGGCAGCCAGACGAGCTACTACAACGACCTGTCGGCGAGCCAGATGCTCTCCAACGATATCGCGACGCTGCTCGATAGCGACAGCGTCAAGAGCGGTGCTGCTAAGGAACTGGGTCTTTCCAACTTGGATGATTACAAGGTGAGCGTTACGAGCGAGACCACGACTCGTGTCATTTCGCTGTCCGTGACCGGCGACAGCCCCGACGGTGCCGCCGCTGTCGCCAACGCCATTGCCAACTCGGTGTCTACCGTGGCTCAGGACGTTGACGCCGCCCAGGCCGTCAACGTGATCGATAAGGCAAAGATTCCCAACCAGCCCAGCGGCCCCAATCGCAAGCTCTACATCGCGGTCGCCGCTCTGGCCGGCCTGTTCGTCGCCGTTGCAATTGTCGTGCTGCTCGACATGCTCAATACCCGCGTCCGCTCCGTTGACGATGCCGTCGAACTGCTCGGTGTGCCCGTTATCGGTCGTTTCCCCGTTTTGAAGGGCGGTAAGTAATTCATGGCCCGTAAAAAGAAAACCAGCGATACCCTCGCCTTTAGCAACGCAGCCAAGACGCTGCTGGCAAACATTCGCTTTGCGAGTGTCGATACGCCGATCAAGTCCATTACCTTGACGTCCTCCATCCCTAACGAGGGCAAGTCCACCATTGCGGTCAACCTGGCTCAGGCCATTGCGACCAGCGGCAAGAGCGTCCTTCTCGTCGAGTGCGACATGCGTCACCGTACGCTTGCCAACCTGCTGGGCCTCCGTCATTCCGGTGGCCTGTACGCCGTCCTTTCCGACCAGATGTCGATTGACGAGGCTGTCGTCGAAACCGGCCAGCCCAACTTCTTCTTCCTCGATGCCGAGCCGCGCATTCCCAACCCGGCTGACATTATCGCCTCGCGCCGCTTTGCCAAGCTGGTTGCCGCGCTGGAGGAGAAGTACCAGTACGTCATTTTCGATACGCCGCCCGTGGGCACCTTTGTTGATGCCGCCGAGGTCGCCGCGATTACCGACGGCACCATCTACGTTATCCGTGAGGACTTCGCCAAGCGCAACGAGATCATTGCCGCCTTCGACCAGCTCAACAAGGCCGAGGTTAACGTAATTGGCACGGTCATGAACTGCTGTGAGACCTCGAGCCATGACTACTATTACTCTTACTATGGC
>URZN01000165.1 GCA_900552345.1 uncultured Collinsella sp.
CCCAGCAGGCGCAGCTGATTTTCGCCCGACATGGAAAACTTGATGTCGTTTACGCGCACGACCTTCATGCCCTGTGTGTCGACAATCTGCTTGTTAAGCACGTCGCGGGCAAGCAAGAGTTCGGTCGGCTGCAAGTACGAAAAACGGATTTCGGTGGCCGACGTCTTAAGGTGCACGCCCGTCTCGTCGATACGGTCGACCCATTTGCGCCAACTGATCATAAACGGCGTCTTGCCGGGACCGCGGAACGCGAGCGACGTCACGTGCGGGAAAACTTCGCCGGTTGCAATGCCAAAATCGTTAACCACGCCGAGCTTTTCGCCGTCGACGTCCAAGACTGGCAATTTGAGCATCTCACTCAGATAATTCAATGGTGCTCCCCATCATTATTCCTACGGACCGCGCGACCATGCCGGCACGCAATCCGTGGACTTTTTGATATGTATACGCATGCGCGGGCGGCACGCCGCTCGGCGCTCACACCCCGTGCACGCGCAGAAAGCACCTGCATGGGGTCATCGACTGTATGGTCGAGGTTTGGATTTCACCTGTAACCTTTCTCTTGACCCTCATTAACCGCAGTAACTATAGCATCAGCATCGCGCTGCGGCACCGAATTTATGCGCTGAACATTGCAGGCATACCAAACGCTGACGTATCCGTGACATAGAGCCGGATGGGTATGGTGGGACAAAGCGATTAAGACCGTCCTAAACGACCAGTCGTTTAGGCACGTCCCCGATGACTACTCTGTGGTGTCGTCGTCCTCGGGGAGTTGGGGGAACACGGCGTTTTTGGGCATGGAAACCTTGGTGAGCGAGGTGAGCTTTTTGCTCAATGCCGTGTCCGTCTTGACCAGGTCGCTGAGCGTCACGATCTTGTAGCCGTCGGCGACAAGGCCATCGATAATCTGCGGCAGCGCCTCGAGCGTCTGCTCGGCGCACTCATCGCTATCGGTGAGCAGCACAATATTGCCCGGCGTCATCGAGTCGAGCACGGTCGATACTTGCTCGTCGGTGCCGTTGAGCAGCCAGTCGCCCGAATCGATATTCCACGAAACCACGGCGGACACCAGGTCCATCGAGTCGATCCAGTTTTGCTCGTCAAACGCGGCGTAGGGGGCGCGCAGCAACATCGTCTCGACGCCGGTCGCCGACTTAATCGCCTCGGTGCCCTTTGTGATCTGCTTGCGCACCGTCTCGCGATCCTCGCCCTTGAGCGAATCATCGCTGTAGCTGTTGGAGCCGATCTCGCACCCGGCATCGACAATGGCTTTGGCTGTAGCGGGCGAGGCTTCCGCGGCATCGCCCGAAAGGAAGAACGTCGCCGTGACGCCCTTTTCCTTGAGCACCTGCAAGATTTGCTTGGTCGCGCCGCTCGGACCCTCGTCAAATGTCAGGGCCACGTACTTTTCGTTGCCCTTGGGCGCTACGCTCGCGCACTCGACTACGCAGTCGGTGGCGGGCACGACCTCGCCGCGGTCCTGCGTCTTGCCCGACTGCTCGCCGACCCACACCTCGGAGCGGCCCTGAACGCCCCAGGTTTTGACATACTCAATGGCACCCGTGCCCTCGACCTTAAGCTTTGGCTCGATAGTCGTGGCCTGGACCTCGTGCTTCTCATAGATGTTGCGGCCGTCCTTGACCGTCACTTTCTCGCCGCCCGTAAGCTCGCGACTATCCCATTTGCCCTGCTTCACGCGCTTGCCGTCAACCTTCACCGACAGCTTTTCGCCACCATGGCGCTTGAGCACGCTATCGTCGACGGCCAGCAGATCGCCGGCGTCGTACGTTTCGGTCAGGCTTTGATCGTCGATGAGATTCTGCAACGTAGAGCCCACGCGCACCGCGGTCTTTTGCCCGTTGAGCTCCACGTCCACGCTGCGGTTGACGTAGCCCACGACGGCAGCGATAAACAGCACGAGTGCGCAGCCCACGGCGATGAGCGCATAGAGCAGGCGAGACGGACGACGGGGCGTGCGGCTGTTTCCGATGCGAGCGCTGCGGTCGCTAAAGCCGCGGCTATGGTTGAGATACATCGCGCCGGGCTTACGGTGACGCTTGCGCTGACCGCTGGGCAGCTGCCCCAGGTCGCGGCGCGCCGTCGGACGCGCACCCGAGCGCCCGTTTAAGTTAGATCCGTTTTGGCGCATGTGCCCTCCCCCGTAAACGCAGCAAGCCGGAGCAACAGGTCTCCGGCTTGCCTCCCATCAATTGGTACGTCGCTATTTGCTAGCTTTTGACGAGCCCCCGCTCGCCTTTTGATATTCGTCCTTAAAGGCCTTGAACATACCGCGCGTCTTGCCGAGCTGCTTGCCCAGCGCGCGACTGCCCTTGTCCACGGCGACCGAACCCTTGTCATCGAGCACCTTAGCGCCCTTCTTGACCTTATCGCCCACCACGACGCTTGCCTCGGCAGCCTTTGCGGCGGCGCCGCCCGAATACCCGAGCGACTTGACCTCGTCCGAAACGATCATCGCGCCGTCCGCATAGCCGCGCAGCATCGTCGGCGGCATCTGCGTGTCGCCCACCAGCACACTCGAGGCAGTGCCGGCGGTCACGTAGAACGTCTGCACGATGCCCGAACGCGGCTTGAACTCCACATCCGAGCAATAGCCGACGACATCGCCCGACTCCGTGCGCACGTCCATGCCAACCCAGATAATGCAATCGTCCAGGTTGATGTCGAGGCGCTTGGCCGCAGCGGCATCGTAGGTGCCCTTGACGTCGTCAACCGCGATGGCGCCCTCGTAGACGCCAATGGCATCGAGCGCCACAAATCGGTCGGGGCGCTCGATCATGCCCGCGATATCGGACTGGCGCACCATAAAGCCCACCACGCGCGTACCGCCCGGGGTAAAGACCGGAAAGTGAATCTTGCCGAGCTTTTTAGGGCTGCGCGGCGTGCCGTCCTTTTTGGTGCGCTTATCCTCGGTAGGCTTGCGATAGATCTTGGCGCCGACAAAATCCCCGGCGCGCATTATGCCTCGGTCGAAGGCTCCGCGGCCTCAGCGTCGGCCTCGACGGCGTTCTCGACCACGACATCGGCGGCGGGCGTCACGTTACCGCCCGAGATGGCGTCGTTGAGTTGCTCGCGCAGCTGGTCCATGCGCTCGCGGGCAAGGTCGACCTTGGCACGCAGGTCATCGGTCTTGGCGTCGACCATCGGGCCAAAATCGTTGACCGCGGCGCGGGCCTCCTCGGCACCGTGCTCGTAGGTGTCGCGCATGTTATCCCAGGCGTCGTTGGCGATATCGGCAGCCATGGCGCGGGTCTCGGCGCCCGAGCGCGGAGCCAAGGCGACGCCGATGATGGCGCCGGCGGCAGCACCGAAGAGCGCACCCGAGATAAAGTTGAAAGTCTTACCCATGTTCATTCCTCTCCTGCGGGCACCTCGGCGCCCACCGTTTGAATGCTGTCCATTATACCCGCAGCACAGCGCTTGCCGTCTCGCTCATCTGCGTACGGTAAAGGCGCAGGTACATGATGGTGATAAGCGGGTGAGCCTACTCCTGCGGCATGGCAGGCATGGCCACTGTAGCGCCCGGGTCCTCGCCGGCGCCGTCAACGAGCGGCAGCGCTCCCTCACGCGCAGGGGCAACCGGAGCCGTCGCCGCGCCACCGTAGACGGCAGCGGGGGCCTCATGGCTCTCGGCGGTCGCGCCCTCGGTATCGATTACTTCCTGCGGCTCGTCGTCAAAGCTCGGGACGCCCTGGGGCTCCGCGGGCTCGACCTCGACGGCCTCCTCGGCAGGGGCATCGTTGACAGACTCGGCGGCAGCCTCGGCAGGCGCCTCGCCCTCGGTCGTGTCCCCGGCCTCGCCTTCGGCGTTCGCGGCGGCGACGGCCTCGTGCGGGTCCTTGCCCTCGGCCTCGGCGCGCATACCCAGCACCAGGTTGCGCAGGCCCGCGACCGTTCCTTCCACGTCGGGGGCAGGCTGGTCGGCGTGCAGGTACGCCCAGTCCATCATAAAGGTCGCCGAAGACAGCGCGCCGATGGCCAGCGCGTCGTCGGGACACGAAAGCTCGACCTCAAAGACACGCTCATCGTGCTCGCTTACGCGGGTGCGGCCGCACGAAATGCTGCCGGCAAGCCCGGTCTCGTTCATGAGCTCGACCGTCACGTGCTCCAGCAGATGGCAAAGCTCGGTCTGGCCCATGCAGTCCTGGAATTCGCGACCGGAATCGCCCAGGCACAGATGCTTGGCAATCGCGGGTACCAGGTAGTACACGCGCGCCGTGGCCTCGATGTCCTCCGAGGTCATAAGCGGCATGCCGGGGTTCACCAGCACATGCGCGCAGATCTTGTCCTCGCTGACGG
>URZN01000166.1 GCA_900552345.1 uncultured Collinsella sp.
CCAGGAGCCTCAATGTCGCGCAAGTCCGCCTACAAGCAAGTACTTTCCATCGGCACCGCCGTTGTGCTGGGGTTTGCGCTGTTCACAGGGTCGCTCGACGGAGCGCCCAAGCTGTTGTCGCCGCAAAGCGATGAGCAGGCAGCAGCTCTGGCCGAAAAACAAAACGAGAGTCCCAGCCGCACCGACGACGAGGCAGACTTGGTTGCCCGGCTTGAATCGGGAACAGCGAGCTCCGAGGACTCTCAAAATAGCCAAGACTCTGGCGATGGCTCCGAATCCACCGCGACCAACATCGGTGACGACGGTTCCACGAACAGCGCCGCCACCCCCATCGACGAAGTCGAAAACCCCGACCTCAACCGCGCCCGCGGTGTTTATCTCAGCAGCATTCCCGACTACGCCGGCAACCCCTACGTTGCCCTTCGCGCCGACAGCACGCACTCGTTGGGCATGCCGTCGTTCACGCTCGACGAATATGAGCGTGCCACCGAAGAGGGCTGTTTTAAGAAATTCTCCAAACTCGACAGCCTGGGTCGCACCCGCAAGGCGCTCGCCTGCGTAGGCCCCGAATCGCTCGGCCAGGGCAAGCGCGGTGATATCTCGCGTATCCATCCTGCCGGTTGGCACCAGCAGCGCTACGACTTTATTCCAGGCCAGAGCCTCTACAATCGCTGCCACCTCATCGCCTGGTCGCTCTGCGGCGAAAACGCCAACCGCAAGAATCTCCTCACCGGCACGCGCTATCTCAACGAGACGGGCATGCTACCGTTTGAAGAGCAGATTCTCGGCTACATCCGCGATACGGGTAACCATGTGCTCTACCGCGTCACGCCCATGTATAACGAAGAGGAGCTTGTCTGCCGCGGCGTGCGCCTTGAGGCGCAATCGGTCGAGGACCACGGCAAGACCCTCTGCTTCCACGTGTACTGCTACAACCTGCAGCCGCATGTGCAGATCGACTACGCCACCGGCCGCAACCAGGCATCCGGAGACTAGTGCCGACCGCGCCTCCCGTAGCCCAAAAAATGATCCGTTTTCCTCCGTCCCCAAGGAATCAAATAAGGCCGCCCCGGTTACCCAGGACGGCCTTTTCGTCAGCACCTACATTGCAGACAACGCCACGCGCTACTTGGCGCGGCCCTCCTCATAGCGCTCGACCAGCTTGGCCTGAACGTCATAAGGCACCTGCTCGTAGCCGGCGGGCTTCATGGTAAAGTCGCCCGTGCCGCGCGTGATAGAGCGCAGGCGCGTCGAGTAATCCGTCAGCTCTGCCAGCGGCGCCTGGGCGATGACCACGGTATCGCCACGCTCATCGGTCTCCATGCCCGTCACGCGACCGCGCGAGGCCGAGATGTCGCCCATCACGGCGCCCGCGTAGCTCTCGGGGATAGTCACCGTGATTTCCTCGATGGGCTCTAGCACCACCGGGTCGGCATCGGCACATGCCTTGCGCAGGCCGATGCGAGCCGCCGCGCGGAACGCCATCTCGTTGGAGTCGACGCTGTGATACGAGCCGTCATACACCGCGACGCGAATGCCCGTGAGCGGGTAGCCGGCAATGATGCCGTCCTTCATGGTCTCCTGGACGCCCTTGTCCACGGCGGGAATCAGCGAGCGCGGAATGCGGCCGCCCACGACCTCATCCACAAACTCGTAGCCGTCGCTCGTGCCGTCGGGCCCAATGAGCGGCTCCACGCGTAGCCAGCAGTCGCCGTACTGACCGGCACCACCGGTCTGCTTCTTGTGGCGGCCCTGGGCGCTTGCCGTGCGGCGGATGGTTTCGCGATACGGAATGCGGATCGGCACGCTTTTGGCCACGACCTTGGTGCGATCCTCCAAACGGTTGAGCAGCACCGAAACCTGCGCCTCACCCACGGCGGAGATGATAGTCTGGCGCGTCTCCTCGTCGCGGTCGATGCTCATGGTCGGATCGGCCTTGCAGGCTTTCTCGATAAACGTATAGAGCTTCTCCTCGTCGCCGCGGTTCTCGGCCTCGATGGCAATGCGGTACTGCGAGTTGGGGAACTTGAACGCCGCCGCCTCGACCTTGCCGGTAATCGAGAGCGTATCGCCCGTCTCGGCCGCCAGCTTGGGCGCCACGATGATGTCGCCGGCATAGGCGTGGCCGACCTCGGTCATGTCGCGGCCGCACATCACATACAGGTGAGCCAGACGGTCGCTCTTGCGCGTGCGCGCATTGATCAGCTCAAGGCCCGGCTCAAGCGTACCCGTCAGCACCTTGATAAAGCTGATGCGACCCTGCTGTGGATCGGCCAGGGTCTTAAACACAAAGGCCACCGGGCGGTCATCGTCACTCGAGATCTTGAGCGAGTCGCCGTCGATGAGCGGCATCTCGCCGTAGTCAGTCGGCGCCGGGAAGTACGTGGCGATGTCGTCCATCAGCGAGTTGACGCCCTGCTCCTTAATGCAATCGCCCGCAAAGACCGGCACAAAGATGCGCTCGGCGATCGCCTTGGACAACAGGCCCTCAAGCTCCTCCTGCGTCAGCGTCTCCTCGCCTTCCAGGTACTTCATCATCAGCTCATCGTCGGCCTCGGCCACCAACTCGCACAGATGGTCATGGGCTTCCTCAGCCTGGGCACGATACTCCTCGGGAATCTCCGACTCTACGGCTTCGGTGCCGTTGCAATGGCGCGCCTTCATGCGCACCAGGTCGATAATGCCGTCAAAGTCCTCGCCCTCGCCCCAGGGGAGGGTCACGGCGCCTAGGCGCGTGCCAAAGCGCTCCTGCAGCAGGTTCATTGTGGTCGTAAAGCTGGCCTCGGGACGCGACAGGCGGTTTACGAACACCGCGCGCGCCAGGCGCAGGTCCTCGGCGGCGTACCAAAGCTTAACCGTCGTCGGCTGCGGGCCGGCCTCGGCGTCGACCACAAACAGCGCCGTCTCGCAGACGCTCATCGCGGCAAAGGCGTCGCCGATAAAATCGGGGTAGCACGGGGCATCGAGCACGTTGATGCGGGCGCCCTTCCAATCGATCGGCGCGATGGTCGTCGAGATGGAGAATGAACGCTTGACCTCTTCGGGGTCATAGTCGAGCGTGGGCTTGGTGCCGTCGTGGCCGCCCAGGCGGGCGGTCTTACCGGAAAGGTGGAGCATGGCCTCGGCGAGTGAAGTCTTGCCCACCCCGCCTTGGCCTACGAGCACCACGTTCCTTACGTTGCCGGTCTTGGGAGCACCCATGATGACCTCCTTGCAGGGCCGCGCGCAATGCGCGACGCCAACGGGGAGAGTTCGCGGTCGGTGCCGTCCCGGGAGCAGCACGGTCGGCAGCCGAGCCGACTCACCCTCCAAATGTCCTATGCCACCACCCTACCCTCACAGGCGACTGTCCATGCACACCTTTCGGCGCACGTATGAATACAGGCGGCGAGAGGAAGGGGCGAGCTTGCGAGGCGATTATTGAACCCCACGGATGCAAATAAAATGCCGCCCCAGGCCGTAAGACCTGCGGCGGCATCACCTCAATAAGCAGTTGAGTAAATAGCTGAGCCTATCCCTCGATACGGCTCAAGAACTCGCGTGTACGCTGCTCGCGCGGATAATCGATAACCTGCTCGGCCGGACCCTCCTCGACAATGCGCCCGCCGTCCATGAAGACCACGCGGTCGGCAACGTCGCGGGCAAACTGCATCGCGTGCGTCACAATCACCATCGTCATATTCTGCGCGGCCAGATCCTTGATGACGCGCAGAACCTCGGCCGTCAGCTCGGGATCGAGCGCCGAGGTCGGCTCATCAAAGAACAAGATTTCCGGGTCGAGCGCCAGGGCGCGGGCAATACTTACGCGTTGCTGCTGACCGCCCGAAAGCTCGCAGGGCACCTTGTTCTCGTTACCCGTAAGCCCCATCTGTGTAATGAGCTCGTGTGCGCGAGCCTCCGCCTGCTCGCGCGGGCGCTTAAGCACGCGGATCGGTGCATCGGTGATGTTTTTCATCACGGTATAGTGCGGGAACAGATTGTAGTTCTGAAACACCAAACCAAACCGCGAGCGCGCCTGTTTAGGCACATCGCCCTTTGCGTACACCGCGCCCGAACCCGCATCCGTCGCAACGGCAAGGTCACCAAACGAGAGCGAGCCTCCGTCGAGTGTCTCGAGCAGCGTGGCACACCGCAACAGCGTGGACTTGCCGCCACCCGAAGGTCCGATAATCGCCACGACCTCGCCACGCTTCACCTCAAGCGAGATATCCTTGAGCACCTCATTGCCGCCAAACGCCTTACGCGCGTTCGATATATTCATAACCGTTCCGGACACAGGAACCTCCACGTGTTTGAAAAGCACAACGGGA